>JBBQKT010000268.1:0-5063 GCA_038327205.1 Burkholderiales bacterium
GAACAGCGGCTTCGGCCCCGGCCAAGCCATCCGGGGCGGGGTGCCAGTGATCTTTCCGCAGTTCTCGCAGCGCGGCCCCCTGCAGCGCCACGGTTTTGCGCGCACCAAGCCCTGGCAATTGGTGATGGCGGAGCGGGGCGCAGACGACGCACTGGCCGTGCTGAAGTTGACTGACGACGCCGCCACGCGCATGACCTGGCCGCATGCCTTCGAGCTGGAGCTGAGCGTGCGCATCGCCGGGCGTGGCTTGCAGATCGAGCTGGCCTGCGAGAACACCGGTGAGACGGAATTCAGCTTCACCACCGCCCTGCACACCTATCTGCACGTCAATGATGTCGGCGAGACCAGCGTTGAAGGCCTGTCCGGCCTGCGCTACTTCGACAACCTCGATCAGACCGAAAAAACCCAGCGGGTTGACCTGCTGCTGCCAGGGGGCGAGCTGGACCGGATTTACTACCGTGCCGTCGATCCGCTGCTGCTGCGCGAACACGGCATCAGCGCCAAGCGCCAGGTGGCCGTTCATCAGCAAGGTTTCGATGATGTGGTGGCCTGGAACCCCGGCGAGGTGAGGTGTGCAGCCCTGCCCGATATGCCCGCTGATGGCTATAAAAACATGCTCTGCCTAGAGGCCGCCACGATTGCCCGGCCGGTGAATTTGGTGGCAGGCGAGAGTTGGGTTGGGCGGCAGACTTTTTCGCTGCTTTAACGGCTGATTTTGCGAGCTTTATTCGGGAAATCACCGGTGAGAGCGGCGTTGTTTAGAGCGGAAAGCCCCTGTGGGCGTCGCTATCATTCCGCCGGCCGCAGCAGGTTCAGGAGGATCGGCACGGCGTTCACTCAACAGGGATTTCCATGTCAAAAAATATGCTGCTCGCTGCGCAACGCGCCGTGCTTTCCGTGACTGTGCTTTCCTTCCTTGGCGGCTGCGCCACGGCATCGAAGGACATTTCTGCCACCTACGTCTCGCCCAATCAATACGTGTCGTACGACTGCCAGCAAATCGGTGCCGAAACGCAGCGCCTGCAAGCCCGTTACGCCGAGTTGGGCGGGCGGCTTGATCAGGCGGCGTCCAATGACAAAGCCATTGCGGGTGTCGGCATCATCTTGTTTTGGCCCGCATTGTTTGCGCTCGGCGGGACAAAGCAGCAAGAGGCGGAATACGCACGCTTGCGCGGCGAGTACGACGCCGTCTCGCAGGTGAGCGTGCAGAAGCATTGCGGAGCCGCGACGCCCTTGCCAGCTGCTGCTTCAAATGCTGCGCCTGCTGCCCCGGCCTCTGCCGCCGGCGCCAAGATCTGAGTCATCACAAGAGCACTCCATGAAGCACACAACGACTTTTGTGAAGATCAGCAAACTGCTGCTTTGCACCGGCTTTGCCCTGCTGGTGGTCGGTTGCGCCACACCGGCTAGGGTTGACCAAATGCAGGTGTCCGCACCAATGGCCACGCGTACAGCGATGGCGAATTCGCCAATGCGCGAGACCATCGCCATCCGCGACGTGACTGGCGGCAAGGACACCAACCCGATGTGGGTGTCCAACGTCTCCAGCGGTGATTTTGAGCGCGCCTTGGAGGCATCTTTGAAGGATGCGGGCCTGTTGTCGCCGAACCGCCAGGGCAGCAAGTACGTGCTCATCGCCAACCTCGACAAGCTTGACCAGCCGATGTTCGGGGCCAGCATGACAGTGACGGCTTCGGTCCGGTATGCCTTGCTGGATCGATCGACCAATCTCGAAGTGTTTGGCCGCAGCTTGGTGACACCGTACACCGCCGCATGGAACGATGCGTTCATTGGGTCCGAGCGCCTGAAATTGGCCAATGAGGGTGCGGTGCGCATGAATATTCAGCAGCTGATTGATGCACTGGTGGCGCTGAAGGTCACCGGGGTTGCAGGGCAAGTCGGGAAGTGATGGAGCGAGCGCTGCCCGGCAATGGCCCGGCAGCGTTTAAGCTGCCTGCTCGCACCAGGAGCAAAGCACGATGTCATCGAAAAAATCAAAGCCTACCGACAAGCTCGGTAAATCCGCCTACTTCGACGCGCTGGCGCCGCTGCAACTCGAACTGAACCGGGTAGCACGCTGGTTGCAACATTCGGGCAAGCGGATGGTGGTCGTGGTGGAGGGGCGCGACACCGCCGGCAAGGGCGGTGTGATCGCTGCGATCTCCGAGACGCTGAACCCGCGCCAATGCCACACGGTGGCGCTGGGCAAGCCGACCGAGCGGGAGCAGCGCGAATGGTATTTCCAGCGCTATGTGCCCTATTTGCCGGTGGCGGGCGAAATGGTGTTGTTCGACCGCAGTTGGTACAACCGCGCGGGCGTCGAGACGGTGATGCGCTTTTGCACGCCCGAGCAGACGACGGCTTTCCTGAAGCAGGCCCCGGCCTTTGAGAAATTGCTGACCGACGACGGCGTGCTGCTGTTCAAGTATTGGCTGACCGTCGATCAGGCACAGCAGGAGGAGCGCTTTGCCGACCGGCTTGCCGACCCGCTCAAGCGCTGGAAGCTCTCACAGATCGACGTCGATGCACGGCGGCTCTACAAGGAATACGGCGAGGCGCGTGAGGTCATGCTGGAAGCCACGCATCACAAAAACGCGCCGTGGACACTCGTCGATTTCAATGATCAACGGGCGGGGCGTCTGGTGCTGATCCGCGACTTGCTCGACCGTCTGCCGAGCACGGATATGCCCGATGCCGACCTGCGGTTTGCGCCGCTCGCCAACAAGCCTCAGAAGGAAGTCTTCACGGGTAAGTTGAGCCCGATTTGATGATGGCTGTCATGCCAGCGCAGGCTGGCATCCAGGGGCAAACATCAGTGGGCCGATGTGCTGTCATTCGGCACGACGACTGGATTCCTGCCTTCGCAGGAATGACGGATGGCCCCTGGCGTCATGCCAGCGCAGGCTGGCATCCAGTGCAAACATCAACAGTTGTTTGACTCGCCTGGATTCCTGCTTTCGCAGAAATGACGAGCCTGCTTACAGCAGCACCACCGCGTCCGGCAGCTCGTTGAGCCGCTTGACGCCTTCGGCCAGCGGAAAGTGCGCGACCAGCATCTCGTCGGCGGTGCGGATGGCAGCACTCAGGCCATCTTCAAAGCCGCCGCTGCGCAGGGCTGAACGCAGGCTGTCCACCATCGCTGTCCAGGTCACCGGCGCGGCGCGGGCATCGAGACCGCGGTCGGCCACCACCTCGATGCGGCGCTCGGCCAGCAGCAAATAGATCAGCACGCCGTTGTTGTGTTCGGTGTCCCAGACGCGCAGCTTGCCGAACATGGCAATCGCGCGCTGGCGGGCCGGGGCGTAGCGCCACAGATAGCTCAGCGGCAGGCTGGCTTCCACGCAGACACGGATCTCGCCGCTGTGCCGGGCTTCGCTGGCCACCACCTGCGCTTGCAGCCGGTCCAGCGCCGCAGCGGGCAGGGCGCGTCTTGCGTCGGCCTCGTCCCAGAGTCGGTGTTTGAGCAATCTGATCAGTCGCCCCATCACCAGTCTCCCGACGCGCCGCCGCCGCCAAAATCGCCACCACCGCCGGACGAAAAACCACCTCCGCCACCGCCACCAAATCCGCCACCACCCCCACCGCCACCAAAGATGATCGGCGGGATCATGCCGCCCAGGCCGCTGCGGCCTCCCATGCCCCGGCGCGCAGCCCCCACGCCCATCACGCCAACCAGCACCAGCGCAATCACGGCAGCAGCGCCGGCCATCAGCAATCCGCCGCCAATGAACCAGCCCGCTGCGCCCGCCGCCCCGGCCGTCGCTACGCTGCCGATCTTGCGGCCCATCACGCCGGTCAGGATGGCGCCCAGCACCGGTACGCCGATGAAGAACAGCGCGCCCAGCGTCTCGAAATCAAGGCCGGAACTGCCCGAAGACGGCGCTCGCTGCTGCGTGGGAAGGGGCAGGTTCTCGCCCCGGATGCGCGCCTGCAATTGATCGATGGCGAGGTTCAGCCCGCCCGCGTAATCGCCCGCCTTGAAGGCCGGGGTGATGGCGCTTTGAATGATTTGCCGCGCGGCCAGATCGGGCACCGCACCTTCCAGCGCCTTGGCCACTTCGATGCGCACCTTGCGGTCGTTCTTGGCCACCAAGATCACCACGCCGTCGCCCACCTCGCGGCGGCCGATCTTCCAGCTGTCGGCCACCCGCTGGGCGTAAGAGGTGATGTCCTCCGGCGCAGTGCTGGGCACGATCAAGACCACCATCTGCGGCCCGGCCGAGGCCTCAAAGGCGGCAAGCTTGTCGTCGAGCGCCGTGCGCTGTGCGGGCGTGAGTGTGCCGGTCGAATCAATCACGCGGCCGGTCAGCACCGGCAGGGTTTGCACATCCTGTGCCCAGCCCGGCAGGGCGAGGCACAACAGCAGCAATAGCAGGGCGCGCATCAGGACTTATTTCGGCGTCGGCTTGTCGAAGCTGACCGCCGGTGCATTGGTGATGGCCGCCTCGTTCTGCACGGTGAAGTTGGGCTTCACGGCGTAGCCCATCACCTTGGCGGTCAGGTTGCTCGGGAAGCTGCGGGCGTGGACGTTGTATTCGGCCACCGTCTTGATGTAGCGATTGCGGGCCACGGTGATGCGGTTTTCCGTGCCTTCAAGCTGAACGCGCAGGTCTTGAAAACCCTGGTTGGCCTTCAGATTGGGATAGTTCTCGGTCACGACCAAAAGCCGACTCAGTGCGCTGCTGACCTCGCCTTGCGCGGCCTGGAACTTCTTCAGCGCTTCCGGGTTGTTGGCCAGCTCGGGCGTGACCTGGATGCTGGTGGCCTTGGCGCGAGCCTCGATCACCTTGGTCAGCGTTTCTTGCTCGAAGTTGGCCTCGCCCTTGACGGTGTTGACGATGTTGGGGATCAGATCGGCGCGGCGCTGGTACTGGCTTAACACTTCAGCCCAGCTGGCGTTGACCTGCTCATCGAGGGTTTGAAATTCGTTGTAGCCGCAGCCGCTCAGGGTGAGCGTGCTGGCCAACATAAGCGCCAAGGCGCTGCGATTGAAATTCGGGTTTGACATAGGGTGTCCTCCAGTGCGGCTTCAGTATCGCAGCACGCCAAGCCATAGATAATCC
>JBBQKT010000269.1:0-4988 GCA_038327205.1 Burkholderiales bacterium
GAAGTTGTTGAGCAGCTCTTCCAGCCAGGTGATCGCGTCCAGATCCAGGTGGTTGGTCGGCTCGTCGAGCAGCAGCACATCGGGCTGGGCCACCAGCGCGCGGCCCAGGGCGACGCGTTTTTTCAGGCCGCCGGACAGCGAGCCCACCAGCCGCGAGCCATCAATATTGAGCCGGTGCAGGGTCTCGTCGACCCGCTGCTCCCAGTTCCAGGCGCCGATGTGCTCGATGCGCTCCTGCACCCAGGCCAGATCGTCGTTCTCGTCATGGATTTCATAGCGCTCGCGCAGGGCCTTGGCCTCGGCCACACCCTCGCTGACCACCTCGAAGATCGTCGCGTCGGCGCGCAGCTCGGGTTCCTGCGGCACATAGACGCTGGTCAGGCCCTGCTGCAATTGCAGCAGCCCGTCGTCGAGCTTTTCGAGCTGCGCGAGGATCTTCAGCAGCGACGATTTGCCGGTGCCGTTGCGGCCAATGAGCCCGACGCGCTCGCCGGTTTCGAGGGAGAAATTGGCACCATCGAGCAAGGCAACGTGGCCGAATGCGAGGTGAGCGTTAGAAATTGAGAGGACTGCCATCCGGCGATTGTCCCCGACGCGGCCCGCCGTGCCACCACACTCTCAATCTTCCGACGAAAACCCCGAGGCCTTGACGATGGGGCCCCACTGCTCGCGCTCGGCCGCCAGACGGCGTGCGTATTCCGAGGGGCTGAGTGAGAACGGCTCGTAGCCAAGCTTGCTCAGACCCTCGCTCACCGCCGGTTCGCGCAGCGCCACGCGCACCAGATCGACGATGCGGTCGACGGTCGCAGCCGGTGTCTTGGCGGGCAAAAAGATGCCATAGCTCTCCACGCCGTCGATGCCCTTGAAGCCCTGCTCGGCGAAGGTCGGCACCTCGGGTGCGAAGCGGGTGCGTTTGCTGTCGGTCACGCCCAGCAAACGCACCCGGCCGCTGCTCAGGAACGGCAGGAAGTCGCCGATGCTGAAGCAGCCCGAGGCGATCTGCCCGCCCATCAGGTCCTGCATGCCGGGTGCTGCGCCGCGATAGGGCACGTGGATCAGCTTCATTCCCGCTGCGCGCTCGAACTGGTTGCCCAAGAAATGCGGCATCGCACCGGCCGCCGGTGAGGCGAAGGCGGCGCTCTGCGGATTCGCCTTGGCCCAGTCGGCAAACTGGCCCAGGGTCTTGACAGTGGGTGGCACCATGGGCCCGACGCCGAAACCGCAGGTCGAAAGGGCCAGCGGCGAGACCGGGATCACGTCGGACTCGGGCTTGTAGGCCAGCTTTTTATAGGCGTGCGGGTAGATCGTGAACATTGAGGAAGGGCTTAGCAGCAGGGTCATGCCGTCCGGCGGTGCATCCTTCAGCGCCGCAATCGCCAAGCGCCCACCGGCACCCACCTTCTGCTCCACCAGCACCGATTCAGCCATGCGGCCACGCCAGGCCTCGGCGACGCGGCGTGCCGAGGTGTCCACCGAGCCACCGGCCGGAAAGCCGACGAGGATGCGCGGCAAGGCACTCTGCGCCCGTGCGCCTGCGCCGGCCAGCAGCGCGGCCAGGGCCAGCAGGCCATCACGTCTTTTGATCAAGGTTGTCATCGCTTTTGTCTCCTGTTGGTTTGAGAGGAAGCTTGCACGGCCGCGGCGGTAGCCAGGTACGCCAGCCGTTCAAGATCGGCCTTCAGCGCCGGCCCGCGCTCGTTCAGCGCCGCCAGCAAGGTCTGGTCATGGGCACGCACCGCCTGCTCCAGCTGCTTCAGGCTGCGGCGCCCGGCCGCCGTCAGATGCAGCCCCCAAGACCGCGCATCGACCGGGTCATCGCGCCGCTCGGCCCAGCCTTGGGCCGTCAGCCAGTCGGTCAAGCGCAGCGCGCCGCTGCGGTGCAGGCCCATGGCCTGGGCCAGCAGGCCCTGACGCATGCCGGGGTTGTTGGCCACCAGCACCAGGGCGGCAAAGCGCTGCGGGCTGACGTCGAAACCCGCCGACGCGGGCGTCACCACCCGGTAGAAATCGAGGTACAGCGCGTTCTGCGCCCGCCGCAAGGCGTAGCCCAGCAGCTCGTCCAGCACGCCATAAGCCAGCCCCGGCACGGGCAGCAGGAGGCCTTCCGGGACGGGTGTTTCGGCTGGCGCTGTTTTGCTCATGAATTCAGGATATAACCTGTTGCACAGTGCAACCATCTCGCTTACCCTGCCCCGCATGACTGCAACACCACCCCTGAACATCGTCATTGCCGGCGGCGGCATCGGCGGGCTGACCGCCGCGCTGACCCTTCACGCCCGAGGCCACCAGGTCACCGTCTGCGAAGCCTCGGCGCAGTTGAAGCCGCTGGGTGTTGGCATCAACCTGCTGCCGCATGCAGTGGCGGTGCTGGCAGATCTGGGTCTGCTGCCGGCGCTGCGGGCCATGGCCGTTGAGACCTCGGCGCTGGTGTTCGCCAACCGCCATGGCCAGACGATCTACCGCGACGAGCGCGGACTTGCCGGGGGATACAACCAGCCGCAGCTGAGCATCCACCGCGGGCAGCTGCAGCTGCGGCTGTGGGAAGAAGCCCAGGCGCGGCTCGGCACCGAGCGGCTGCGCGCCGGGCAGAAGGTGGTCGCCGCGCGGATGGCGGGTGAACAGGCAATCGCCGAGATCAGGCATGCCGACGGCAACCGCTCTGAGCTGCGCGCCGACCTGCTGATCGCAGCGGACGGCATCCATTCCGCCGTGCGCCGCCAGTTCTACCCGGACGAAGGCCCGCCGCGCTGGAACGGCATGATGATGTGGCGCGGCACCAGCATCGCCCGACCGTTCCTGGATGGGCGAACGATGGTGCAGGCCGGCCACCGTCGCGCCAAGTTCGTCGTCTACCCGATCGCCCCGCCGGCCGACGATGGCACACAGCTGATCAACTGGATCTGCGACCTCAGACTGCGCGAGGACGGCATCGGCGGCGGCCTGACGGCACCGAGCCGCGAGGATTGGAGCAAGCCTGGCTCGCTCGATGACCTGTTACCGACCTTCGGTAGCTGGCGCTTCGACTGGCTTGACGTGCCGGGCCTGATTCGCAGCGCGACCCAGTTGCTGGAATGGCCGATGGTCGATCGCGACCCGTTGCCCGCCTGGCGCCAGGGCCGCATCACCCTGCTCGGCGACGCGGCCCACCCGATGTACCCGATCGGCTCGAATGGCGCGACGCAGGCAATCATCGATGCCCAGGCCATCGCCGCCCACCTCGCTGCGGCAGGATCGGTGGACGTTGCGCTGGCTGGCTACGAGGCCGAACGCCTGCCGATTTGCGCCAAGATCGTCGAGATGAACCGGCAGGAGGGGCTGGATGCCGTCCTTGACCTGGTCGAGATGCGCGCGCCGGATGGCTTCGCGCAACTGCAAGATGTGATCGACCCTGCCGAGGTGGCGGCCTTGGTGCAACGCTACAAGGCGGCGGCGGGCCATCAGCAGAGGCGCTAGCATGACCGCCATGAAACCACTGATCCTCGCCCTGGCACTGACCTCCTCGACCGCGATGGCCGCCGACGCTGATCTGCTGCGCTGCCTGGCGGTCACTGACGGCCCCACCCGTCTGACCTGCTACGACGGCTTGGCCACCGCGCTGCGCGATGCCAAAGCGCAGCCGTCACCGACACCGGTCGCCGCAGCCGGCACAACGGCCGCAGCGACGACAGCGCAGAATTTCGGCCTGCCAACGCGCGCTGCTGCGCCGACCAGCGCCCCCAACACCTTGGAAAGCCGCATCGACGGCCCGCTCGCCGGCTGGCAGCGCGACAGCAACATCCGCCTGGTCAACGGGCAGGTCTGGCAGATCGTCGGCGACCCAGCATCCTTCGCGCCTCTGGTCAGCCCCAAGGTCAGCATCAGCCCTGGCATGTTCGGCAGCTATTTCATGGAGGTCGAGGGCATCAGCATCCAGGTCAGGGTCAAGCGCATCCAATAGACGCTTGACCGAGAGCCCGAAGCTGCAGCCCAGCCGCCTTCTTCAGCCGATCAGTTGCGCCGCATGGTGGCGCAGATGGTCATCCACAAAGCTGGCGATGAAAAAGTAGCCGTGGTCGTAGCCCGCATGGTGGCGCAAGTTCAGTGGCTGACCAGCGGCAGCGCAGGCCGTCACGAAGGCCTCGGGGAACAACTGATCGGCCAGGAATTTATCGGCCAGGCCCTGATCGACCAGGATGCAGCCGGGGAACGGTGCCTTGATGAGCGCGCCCATCAAGGCAGACGCGTCGTGCGCGCCCCAGGCCTTTTGATCGTCACCCAGATAGCCGCTGAAGGCCTTGCGGCCCCAGGCGCATTGCGACGGGGCGGCGATGGGGGCGAAGGCGGACACCGACTTGAACAAGGCCGGATGGCGCAACGCCAAGGTCAGCGCGCCGTGGCCGCCCATCGAGTGGCCGAAGATGCCTGTCCGTTCGCCGGGCAGCTTGAATTCGCGCTGCACGAGCGGCAACAGCTCCTTCGTCAGATAGCTTTCCATCCGCCAGTGCGTGGACCAGGGGACTTGGGTGGCATCGAGATAGAAGCCCGCGCCGACGCCGAAATCCCAGTTGTCCGATTCGCCTGTGACCTGCGCGCCGCGCGGGCTGGTGTCCGGCATCAGCAGGGCCAGGCCCAGCTCGGCTGCCAGCATTTGCGCGCCGGCCTTGATGGCGAAGGTTTCTTCGTTGCAGGTCAGGCCCGCCAGAAAGACCAGCAGCGCTTTCGGCTGCGGCGGCATGAACAGGCCGAAGCGCATCGGCAGGCCGATCTCGGCCGACTCATGCTTGTAAAACCGCTGCTCGCCACCGAAGCAGCCGTGGGCCGATAACAACTCCATCAGAACTCCACGACGGCGCGGATCGACTCGCCGGGCTTCATCAAATCAAAGCCTTCGTTGATGCGTTCCAACGGCAGCTTGTGGGTGATCAGGTCGTCGATGTTCAGCTTGCCGTCCATATACCAATCAACGATCTTGGGCACATCGGTGCGGCCGCGCGCGCCGCCAAAGGCCG
>JBBQKT010000270.1:0-4960 GCA_038327205.1 Burkholderiales bacterium
CTGTTCGGCCCGGTGGATGCGGCCTTCGATGCCGCGATTCGTGAGGACATCGTGGACCGCTTGAATCGGTGATCCGCCGTTGACTCAGCTGCGGCGATGGTGGCGGCCGAGGATCACCAATGCCACACCACCCAGCACGGCGACCGAGGCCAGCACCAGCCCTGAGGTGAGCGCCTCGTCCAGCAGCAGCACGCCGGCGGCAGCGGTCAATGCCGGCACGCTCAGTTGCGACACCGCCGCGCGGGTTGCGCTCAGACCCCGCAGCGCGCTGTACCAGACTGCATATCCAAGCCCAGAGGCCAGCGCACCCGATGCCAGGGCCAGTGCCACGCCTGCAGCGTCCCAACGCGCCTGCGGCCACAGCAGCAGATTGAGCACCAGCGCCAGTGGCACGGCGCGGATGAAGTTACCCGCCGTCACTGCGGTGGCGTCCCCCGCCCGGCGTCCGCGCAGTGAATAAACCGCCCAGGCTGCGCCGGCCGCAGCCATCAGGCCACCGCTGGCGAACGAGGGGGTTGTCAGCCCCGGCAGCAGCAGGGCGAGCAGTCCGGCACTGGCTGCCGCGAGGCCCAGCCACTGCATCGCGCGCAACCGTTCGCCGAGCCACAGGCCCCAGCCGATCATCACCGTCTGCACCACGCCGAACAGCAGCAGTGCGCCGGTGGCCGCTGTCAAGCTGCGGTAGGCGAACGAGAAGCCCGCCGCATAGATAAAAAGCGCCAGCGCCGATACCCAATCGCCGGCTGCCCACGGCGCGGCATGGCCCTGGCCCCGCTTGCGCCAGACCACCAGCAGCATCAACACCAGTGCGCCGCTGGCGAGCCGCACGCTGGTAAAGCTGGCAGCATCGATGGTGGTGTGGCGCAGCGCCAAGCGGCACAGCAACGAGTTGCTGGCAAACGCCAGCATGGCCAGCAGGGTCAACGCGGCGGTGCGTGCCGGGGCGGCGGTGGGAAGAGATATCGACATCGGCCGATGGTAAGAGCTGGGCCGGCGCGGCGATCTGGTCGGCACCCAGGCGCTTCGCGCATCAGCCCGATGGCTGACTGGAAGCGTTGGAAAACCCCTGGATGCGACGCGGCATGGTGCCCACCCTGTTTGACTCAACTGGCTTGCCGTCAAGAGGTGGGCACGGGCTCATCAGTACTTGATGCGGGCCGTCAAGTAGAACTGCCGACCGTTCACGTAGACGGCACGGGGCTGCACGTCCGAGGCGTAGTACTTCAGCTTTGGATTGTTCAGGTTCTGCCCATCAAGGCTGACGGCGAACTTTTCGCTGAACTTGTAGCCCAGCGACGCCGACACCACGCCGGTGGCCTTCTGGAAATAGTCGGTGGCGCGGTCGGTGCCAATGAAGATGTCATCGGTGTAGCCGTAGTTCAGCCGCGCAGAGAACTGGTCGTTCTCGTAGAAGCCGCCCAGGTTGACCGAGTTCTTCACATTGCCGCGCAGCACATGGCCGTCCTGGTCCTTGCCGTCCGCGTAGGTGTAGTTCGCGCTCACGCCAAAGTTGTTGGCGATGGGCGCCTCGAACGCGAATTCCACGCCCGAGACCGAGGCCTTCTTGTTGGTCAGGCCGGTGATCACGAACTGACGGTTCACCAGCTGCTGCGTGGCGCTGGGCGTGGTGTTGCCCAGCAAGACCGGAAAGCTGGCGGTGTAGGTGCCGTTCGTGATGTAGCTGCCCATCTCCATGTGGAAGGCGCCGGCCGACACAAAGGCGCGCGGCGCGAAGTACCACTCAATGTTGGCATCGAAGTTGGTCGAACGAACCGGCTTCAGGTCGGCATTGCCAGACGTCCCGCCGCCCACGGCAGCGTTGTCCAGGAACATGCCGGTGGTGCTCAGCGAGGTGAAGGCAGACAGCGCCGTGTAGTCGGCACGGGTGACTGTGCGGTTCACCGCCAGGCGACCGACCACGTCCTTCGCAAGATCCAGGCGCAGGCTGGCGCTGGGCAAAAGGTCGGTGTAGCTGCGGTCAGCCGTGGTCGCGGTGAAGTTGCCGAACAGAGACGAGAAGCTCGGCGTTTCGCCCGCCGTACTGGGGCGGAAAGAGCCCGAACTTTGCTTGGTGCGAACCATGCGCAAGCCGACGTTGCCGCTCCAGCTCTCGCCTTCCAGATTGCCTTGCAGGTAAGCCGCCGTCGTGGTTTCCTTCACGCTGTACTCACCGCCATCGTTGGGGGAGCGGCGGGCCACGGGATCTCGGTTGGTGTAAGCGGCGTTGTAGGCCGCCAATGCTTCGGCCGAAATGTAGGTGATCTTGGTCGGGAAACCGCTGCCCAAGCCGCTGCCAAAGTTGCTCGGGTAGGACTCGGTGAAGGCCGGCACGTTGGTGCTCCATGCGCCCAGTGGCCCCTGGTTGAAGGTCGGGTCGGTGTTGCGCTTGTGTTCTGCGCCGCGCACCCCGAACTTCAGGGTCTTTAGCGCCCCGACATCCAGGGCGTATTCACCGTCCACCTGGGCCCAGTTTTCCTTGTCGTGCACGATGACGTGCTGGGCGCCGAAGATCCAGTCAGCGCCCTGCGTGGGCGCATTGAAGCTGAAGGCCGGTGCCGCGTCATTGCCTTGCAGGGCGTAGCTGGCCCGGTTGGTGGTGATGTGGGTTTCAAGCACGTCCTGGCTGAGGGTCTGGCCCTTGCCGGTCGAAGTGCCGACATTGCCGGTCAAGGTCAGCGCGTTGTTGACCTTCCAGGAACCGTCCAGGCTCAGGAAGTTGCTTTCGGCCGAGGCCTTGCGCGAAATCTGATCGAAATAGCCGGCGGTCGACGGCGTCGCCCAGTCGAAAGTCGCCTTGGTCAGTGTCTTCACACCGTTCTTGTCGGTGGCAATCTGGTAGTTCGAGATGGCGGCGCTGTCGATCAGGCCGGCGCGCGGGGCAATCAGGTAGTTGCGGTTGTAGTTGTCCGCATCCATCTTGGACGAGAAGCCCGTCAGGGTGATGTCCACGTCGTTGCTGGGCTTGAATTCGGCCCGAACCAGGCCACCCTTACGCTCCCGCTCCTGGGTGAAGTAGGCGGCGCCCATCAGATCAGGCGTGTAAACGCCGTTCAGATCGGGATGGTCTGCAATCAGCTTGGGCGCGTTGGCCGCGTTCAGCGGGGCGATAAAGCCCAGTGTCTCGACGCCGTCGCGGCGCAGACTGCGCTTTTCCGAGAAGGCCTGGACCAGGACACCGAAGGTCTTGTCTTCGTTGCGGAAGTTCAACAGCGCGCTCAGTTGCGGATCGGTCTTCTTCGGCAGGTCGGCATGCACAGCGCCGATGCTCGCTTCAAAGGTCAGCGCCTTCGAGAACTGCAGTGGCTTGCGGGTGATGATGTTCACCGAACCTGCGGTGCCGCCTTCCACCAGGGATGCTTCGGCGCTTTTGCGCACTTCAACGCGGCTGACCAGTTCGGAGGGCAGCAGGGAATAGCTCACGCTGCGACCCACACCGGCACCGGTTTGGTCCAGCACGAACCAATCGCCGTTGGCAATGCCATGGCCGTCCAGCAGGGTCTGTGTCAGGCTGGGGTTGGTGCCGCGCAGGCTGACACGATCGCGCTCATCAAAGCCGCCAGAGCCGCCGGCCGGGCTGTTCATCACGGTGACGCCAGGCACCCGAGCCAGCGAGTCGGCCACGTTCTTGTCGGGCATCTTGCCAATGTCTTCGGCCGAGATCACGTCGATGTGGGCGTCGGCATTGCGCTTCACATTCAATGATTTCTCTTGCGAGGCGCGGATGCCGGTGACGACGACCGTGTCCAACTGCTCCGCCTTCTTGTCAGTCTGGGCTGTTTGTGCCTGTGCACCCAGAGAAATGCTCAGCAGCGCCAACGTGACGGCGGCTGCGATGGGCTGTTGACGTTGAACCTTCATACCTGCTCCTCGAATGGGCCGAAACGCTGCTCGGCCAGTTAAAACGCGGCACTCAGAACATACCAATTTCTAAACTGGCATTCTCCGGCGGCCTCAAAAGTCATGTAAAACTTCTTAAAGACAGGCCACTATATGTTTAAATAGTGCCACTTTGCTACCACTTTAGGCTGGGTGTTTTCCCTGCTGTTGCCGGCCTGCTGCGTTTCGAATCCGTAGCTAAAGGCGCTCGAGTGGGGTGGTGTGCCGACGCGGCGGCAGCGGGCGCGCAACAGGTGGTGGCGAGCTTGCTTGGTAGTAAATTGGTATTGATGCCAATTGAGCAAGTCTGCGGTGACTTGTTGGCGGCGGCGCAAGCGTCTTCCTGTGCCCAATCGTTGGCAGCGCAAAAAACCTATGCTATAGTTGCGGGCTTGCCTTGGAGAGGTGGCCGAGTGGTTAAAGGCAGCAGACTGTAAATCTGCCCGCTAACGCGTACGCTGGTTCGAATCCAGCCTTCTCCACCAAGGCAAACCGCTTTGTTGCGGTCAAGATGTCGGTGATCCGGCATCTTGACTCCACCAAGGCAAAAATCCAGAAAGCGTCCCAGGGCGGGAGTAGTTCAATGGTAGAACCCCAGCCTTCCAAGCTGATGACACGGGTTCGATTCCCGTTTCCCGCTCCAGCGATTGTTGAAATGCTGCGTCGATACTGGTTTGTTGATTTGCTGTCAGCAAACCTGTGTCGATGCCCTTGTGGCTCAGTGGTAGAGCACTCCCTTGGTAAGGGAGAGGTCACGCGTTCGATCCGCGTCAAGGGCACCACCAATTTTCTTTCTTCTTAGTTTCTCGTCGGATCTGATCCTCTTCAGGAGCGCAAGATGGCAAAAGGCAAGTTTGAACGCACGAAGCCCCACGTCAATGTGGGCACGATCGGTCACGTTGACCATGGCAAGACCACGCTGACGGCGGCCATCGCCACGGTGCTGGCAGCCAAATTCGGCGGCGAGGCCAAGGCCTACGACCAGATCGACGCAGCGCCTGAAGAAAAGGCCCGCGGCATCACGATCAACACCGCCCACGTTGAGTACGAAACGGCCAACCGCCACTACGCTCACGTTGATTGC
>JBBQKT010000271.1:0-4920 GCA_038327205.1 Burkholderiales bacterium
CGCGCTGGTCACGATGGACCTGGACTTCGACGCGGGGACGAAGACTTCCGACGCCGCGCTGGCGATGGCCGAGGTGGAGCGCCGGGTCAGGGAGCGCTTCCCGATGATCAAGCGGCTGTTCATCGAGTCCGGCTCGGTAGCCGCGCCGCAGCGCTGGTCCAGGCCGGATGCGATCCGCACGCCGCCCGAGGCGATGGCAACGCCCGACTCGGCCGTGGCGGCGCCGACGACACCCTGAGAAGCCTTTCCTCCGGCTCGCAGTCGCTTTTTCAAGCGCTCCGGGACGCTGGGCTTGCTGAAGATGTCGATGACGTCCTGAACGACCAGATGCCAGGCCGCTACAACGGCTACAACGGCCACGACCTTCGCCAAGCGGCCTGCTCGACTTCTTGATCACGCCGTCTCCATGAGTGCAGCGCCCTGGCCAAGGAACGCACGCTGCGCATGCCGGACGGGGCTGCCACGGCAAGCTGGCTACCATTGCGGCTGCCGCCATGCCATCCAGAAAGTGCTGCCCATGTACCGCCACCTTGCCCTGCTGTCCACCCTGTGTCTGTCCCTCGGTTTGCTCCTCGGTTTGCCCCAGGTTGCTCGGGCGCAAGTGATGCCGATCTTCGACGCGCATCTGCACTACAGCCACGACGCCTGGGCCAGCTTGCCGCCGGCAGCGGCGATCAAACTGCTGCGCGAGGCCGGGCTGAAGGCAGCGATGGTGTCGAGCAGCAGTGACGACGGCACGCAAAAGCTTTATGCCCTGGCGCCGGATCTGATCATCCCGTCGCTGCGCCCTTACCGCATGCGCGGCGAACTCAGCTCCTGGCTGCGTGACCCGACCGTGATTGCCCACCTCGAAGCCCGGCTGAAGGCCAACCGCTACGCCGCCATCGGCGAGTACCACGTGTTTGGCGCCGATGCCGATTTGCCGGTGGTGCGCCGGGTGGTTGAACTGGCCGGCCAGTACAAGATCTTTTTGCACTCGCACTCTGATGCCGACGCGATCGAGCGCCAGTTCAAGCAAGACCCCAAGGCGCGCATCCTGTGGGCCCATTCGGGGTTCGACGCGCCCGAACGGGTGGCCGAAATGTTGCGCACCTACCCCAATCTTTGGTGCGACCTGGCTTACCGCAGCGACCACGCCCGCGACGGTCGGGTGGAGCCCGCCTGGCGGGCGCTCTTCCTCGCCTTTCCAGATCGCTTTGTTGTCGGCACCGACACCTTCACGCCCGAGCGCTGGTACTTCGTCGTTGAACATGCCAACTGGACCCGCCAATGGCTGGCCGACCTGCCGCGCGATGTGGCCGAGCGCATTGCCTACAAAAACGGCGAGTCCTTGTTCGCTTCGTTGATGAAGCGGCCATGAGCTTTGCCATCGCCCTGTGCCGGGTGCTGCTGCTCAGCGGCGCCAGCGCCTGCATCCCTGCGCTGGCCGCCTGCCCGCTGCCCAAGCCGGCACTCGGCGATGGGCCGGTGCAGGCGGTTTGGTGGGCGCAGCCCCAGCCGATCCAAACGGGCCAGATCTTCGCCATCGAAGTAGAGGTGTGCCCCGCCGACGCCACCTTGCTGAAGGTGGATGCCACCATGCCCGAGCATCAGCACGGCATGAACTACCGCCCCAGCATCACGCGGCTGGCCAACGGCCACTGGCGGGCCGAGGGCTTGATGTTCCACATGCCCGGCCGCTGGGAGCTGCGGCTCGACCTGCAATCGGGCGGGCGAGGCCACAGCCTGCGCGACACCGTCACTGTGCCGTGAAGCCCAGCACCGCGCTGATTCTCATGGCGCTGGTTTTGAGCGCTGCGTTGGGCATTCAGACGAGCAGCCAAGCCGGGCCGCCGCCGCTGGTCAATTTCAGCGCCGAGGAACAGGCCCGCATCGCCGCCCACGGCCCCTGGCCCATGCCCCGTCAACGCGACCCCGGCAACCGGGTCGACGGCCAAGCTGCGGCGATTGAATTGGGCCGGCTGCTGTTCACCGAGACCGGCTTGTCGGCCAGCGGCAAGCTGTCTTGTGCGGCCTGCCACATGCCCGGCAGTGAGTTTCAGGACGGACGCCGTTTCACGCGCCACGGCCGCAACACGCCCAGCCTGTTGAACGCCCGCCAGCAGCGCTGGTTTGGCTGGGACGGTGCAGCTGACTCCCTGTGGGCTGCCTCGCTGATGCCCTTGATCGCCGTGGATGAAATGGCCGCCACCCCGGCCACCGGCCTGGCCCTGCTGAAGGCCAAGGCTGCGCTGGGCGTGCCGTACCAGGCCTTGTTCGGGGTGCCCCAAGCCGATGAGGCCTTGCTGGTCAATCTGGCCAAATCCCTGGCTGCCTACCAGGCCACCTTGGTCTCGCCGCGCACCCAGTTTGATGAGTTCCGGGACGGGCTGGTCGCCGGCGACGCCGTTTCAAGCGCACGGGTGACGGCCCGCTACCCCGCAGCGGCGCAGCGCGGGCTGAAGCTTTTCGTGGGCGCCGGCCGCTGCTTTTTGTGCCACAGCGGCCCCAGCTTCAGCAACGGTGAATTCGCCGACATCGGCCGCCCCTTCTTCACCCCGAACGGCGTGGACCCTGGTCGGTGGGGTGGCCTGAACCGGCTGTTGTCCAGCCCCTACAACCGGCTTGGTGCGTTTTCTGACGCAGGGCGCGACGACCCCAGCGCGCAGGCCACCCGCCATGTGCTGATGGAGCCCCGCCACTTCGGCGAGTTCAAGGTGCCCGGTCTGCGCGGCCAACTCGCCACCGCCCCCTATTTCCACGACGGCAGCGCCACCACACTGCACGAGGTGTTGCGCCACTACTCGGAGGTCGACGAAAACCGCCTGCATGCCGATGGCGCCAATCTGATCAAGGCGTTGAAGCTGAGCCCCGGGCAGATCGATGATTTGGTGGCATTTTTGGGCAGCTTGAGCACACCGGTCGATGCACCCGCCAACCCACCCACCCGACCTTGAGAACCGGGCAACGCTGAAGACGGTCGGCCCTGCTGTTCGGCAACGCACTGACATTTGTTCGGCGGTGCCGGACGATAGGGCTCACAACCATTACCGAAAGGCCCCACCATGACTGAAAAATCCGCAAGCGTTCTCTGGGCCGGTGCAGGCAAGAAGGGCCTGGGCCAGATCAGCACCGAGACTGGCGCACTGCAGGACTATCCGTACGGTTTTGCCAGCCGATTTGGCGACGACCGCCGTGGCACGAACCCCGAAGAGATCCTGGCTGCAGCCCATGCCGCCTGTCTCACGATGGCATTTTCTTTCGCCTGCGAAAAAGCCGGCTTCGCCACGACCACCGTCACCACCCAGGCGCAGGTGCGACTGTCAGCCGAGGGCGAAGGCTTTGTGATCGACCGGATCGCGCTGCAACTGAAGGCCGTCGTGCCCGGCCTCGACGAGGCGCAGTTTCAGGCAATTGCTGCGGCTGCCAAACTTGGCTGCCCGCTGTCCAAGGCGCTCGCGAGCGTGCCTGAAATCAGCTTGCAAGCGACGCTTGAAATGGCTGTCGAAGGAGGTGCCCAATGAGCCGCGCCGACGAAGCCGGACTGTCCGCTGCCGACCATGTGCTGGGCAATCACGAGGCGCCGCTGACCCTGCTGGAGTACGGCGACTATGAATGCCCTGCCTGCATTCAGGCCGCACCGTTGGTCAAGCACTTGCTCGAAGGCAGCGGCGGCAAACTGCGCTTTGTGTTCCGGCACTTTCCGCTGGTCGAGGCGCACCCCAATGCCGAGCTGGCGGCAGAGGCGGCCGAAGCCGCGGCCGCGCAACACAAGTTCTGGCCGATGCACGATCTGCTGTTTGCCCAGACGCACCACCTGACACCCGCAGCGCTTGCCGGCTATGCGGCAGAGATTGGTCTGGACATGGTGCGTTTCAAGGCGGAGATGGCGGACCGCATCTACACCCAGCGGGTGCAGGAGCATCGCCGCGCGGGTGAGCTGAGCCATCTGCGCGCCACGCCGGCCTTCTTTTTGGGCGGCCAGATCGTGGACGTCTCGTTTGGATTGGAGCGGCTTGAGCAGGCGGTGCATGCCGCCTTGAGCGGCAAATAGCAGGCGATCAATCAAGGCCCCATGGCCAGCGTGCCCTCATCGCTGGCCATGAACTTCCCGAAAATCCGCTGCGCCCGTGATGTCTCGACCTCGGTCCTGGCATGCACGACCAGCACAAACTGGCTGCAGGCCACGGCGTCCTTGATGAGGCTGGAGACATCGCCCTTGTGCCGCTCGGCGCCGACCACCGCGCCCAACAAGCCGCCCAGGCTGGCACCCCAGCCAAGCAGATAGAGGGCACCGAATACCGGGTTGGTGATGAACAGCGTGATGTTGGCTGCCGCCAGTGCGATGGTGGCGCCGGCCCCGGCGGCACTGCCGACGGCCGTGCCGATCGCGCCGTCGCGCAGCAACTCGCTCAGCACCTCATCGCTGTCGGGTTCTGCGTCTGCATCCACCCCGGCGGACTCCGGTGCGATGAGCCGCATCTGTGCCGGGGGGATACCGTGGGCAAGCAGTTCGTCGCGCGCTGTCTGCGCTGCGGCGTGCGTCGGGTAAAGCCCGACGACGCGGTGTAGATACGTCGCTTCTTCCATCGTGCAACTCCTGGGTAGTTGATTGGTCAACGTGCAGTCTCAGAGCCTTAGCGTAGCGGGTCTGTGCGCTGGCGGACAGTTTGCACATCGGCCTGACCCCGTGCGCAGGCGCCGTGAGGCTACAGTCGCCGCCATGGCATACGAACTTCATTACTGGCCGACGATTCAAGGTCGCGGCGAATTCATCCGCTTGGCGCTGGAGGCAGCGGGCGCGCCCTACGTCGATGTGGCGCGCGGCCCCGAAGCGTCGGGGCAGGGCACACCCGCGCTGCTGCGCATCCTGAACAGCGACAAGCTCGTGCATCCGCCGTTTGCGCCACCTTTTCTGAGGGACGGCGAGGTGTTGGTGGG
>JBBQKT010000272.1:0-4866 GCA_038327205.1 Burkholderiales bacterium
GATGCCGGCCTGGGTGGCGGCGGTGGCAAAGGCGTCGAGCACATCCCAGCGCAGCCGCTGCTTTTCAACCCGCCATTCGCCGCCATGGCCGTGCAGCGCGCGGAAGTCCGCCGAGGCGCTGCCGCCCTCGTCCATCCGCCAATGGTTTTCGTGCTGCTTGAAGAAGGCCAGGCTCTCGTCCCAGCGCCAGGCCGGGTCCCCGGTGGCGGCGGCCCAGCTGTCGTAATCCCGCGACTGGCCGCGCATGTAAATCATGCCGTTGATGCTGGAGCTGCCGCCCAGCACCTTGCCGCGCGGATAGCGCAGCGCCCGGCCGTTCAGTCCGGCGTCCGGCTCGGTCTGGTAAAGCCAGTCGGTGCGCGGGTTGCCGATGCAATAGAGATAGCCGACGGGGATGTGGATCCAGTGGTAATCGTCCCGCCCACCGGCTTCCAGCAGCAGCACACGGCGGCGCGGATCGGCGGACAGGCGGTTGGCCAGCAGGCAGCCGGCGGTGCCGGCGCCAACGATGATGGTGTCGAACAAGTTGTCGGATGAAGAAGATGAAGATGAAGATGAAGAGGCGCTCATCCCGCCATGCTCGCCCACCATCCTTACAAGCGCCACGGGGGTATCACTCGGACTCGCTGCCGCTCAGCGCATACCAGTCCAGCCGGCGGGTCAAGGACATCAGGGCGGCCAGCACAGCAAACAGCAGCAGCGCGCCGATCACCAGGGCGGCTTGCTCCAGGCTCAGCAGCACATAGAGCGCGCCGTAAAGGGTGCTGATGCCAGCGCCGAAGCCGACGCCACGCTGCCAACTGCCCAGCATCGCCGCGCCGTAATAGGCCAGCAGACTGACGGCGGCGGCCGCGGCCAGCGCATAGGCAGCGGCAAAGGGCAGATGCTCCGACAAGCTCAACAGCAGCAGGAAAAACACGCTCAGCGCCAGGCCCACCAGCAGGTATTGCACCGGGTGGACTCGGCGGCCCGACAACAGCTCGACGATGCCGACGCAAACAAAGGTCAGCGCGATGAACATCAGCCCGTATTTGATCGCGCGGTCACTCATCACATAGGGGTTGACCGGGTCCACCAGGGCCACGTCCAGGCTGTCCAGCCCTGCCACCGGCTTGCCGTTCAACACCTCGGCCGCGGCGGCGCTGGCCAGTTCGGACACCTGCCATTGCGCGCCGAACCCCGCCTCGCTCACCTCACGGGTGCTGGGCAAAAAGCGCCCGCCGAAGCTGGGGTGGGGCCAGTCAGATTGAAGATTCAATTGCGTGGCCGCAGCGGCGGGCACCAGGGCAAAGCTGCGCGTGCCCGACAGTTCCAGGCTGAGTGTCAGGTTGAGGGGGGCATCGGCGGCAGTCGGGTTGAGTGCTGCATGCAGGCCACGCAGATATATCGGATGCAAGGTGCCGGGCTTGACGTCGAGCACCTGCTCGCCCTGCTTCACGCTGGCCGCGCGCAGGCCACGCACATCGCTGCTGGCCAGCATCACCTGCGGCGGCCCACACAGCAGTCGCCCGCCCGCATGCTCGGCCTGCGCTTGCAAGGCGGCCAGTGAGGGCCATTGCGCCACCATCTGCAGTCGCCCGGCATAGCCGTTGACCTTGAACAGGCCCCGGTAGCGCGGCGCCTGCTTCAGCGCACCGCTGACCTGCAGGCTGCTGGGCACGGCGCTGAGCAGAAAATCGCGCTTTTCCACGCTGACGACTCGGTCCTTGCCCTCGCCGGTGGCCACGTCCCAGCTCTCGCTGCATTGGCGCAGCAACAGCGGGCCGAGCAACAGTTGTGCGCCCGCCTGCGACTGTTCGACATTGGCCACTGCCTCTTGCTGGCGCTGCGCCCGCTCATCGACCAGCCAGCCGATGCGAACCAGCACCAAGCTCAAGGCCAGGGTGACCCCCGAGAGAATCAATAGTTTTTGAACGAATGCGCGTGAGGCCATGCCGGCTCCATGAGAAAGGTGACAGAGCCGCCAGTCTCGACAAGGCCGGTGAGGAGAGGACGAAGTTTGTGAAGCGACGGTGAAGTCAGGGCAAGGACAGGCGCACCTTCAAGCCGGGCTCGACGGCCTCGAACTGCAAGCTGCCACCATGCAACACCGCCACCTGTTGAACGATGGCCAGACCCAGCCCCGACCCCTTCACCAGCGAGCCCGGCCGGGCGGTCGAGAAAAAGCGCTGGCCCAGTTGCGCAAAGGCGGCCAACGGCACGCCGGGCCCGTGGTCGCGCAGGGCGAACACCACCCGCCCGTCTCCTGAGGTCACGCTCAACTCAAGCGCCGTGCCGGGCGGCGCGAAATCGATGGCATTGCCCAGCAGATTGCTCACGGCCAGGGCCAGCAGTTCGCGGTCGGCGGTGACGGCATCGTGCGGCGTGCGGGTGGTCCAGGTGAGCGTCAAAGCGCGCTGTGCCAGCCGGTCGGCCAGCCCCTGCACCACCTCGTCCACCAGCGCCACAAAATGCAGCGCTTCAGGGTGCGGCGGGCCTTGCAACATCTCCAGTTTGGACAGGGCCAGCATCCGTTCGACCAGGGCGCGCAGGCGCTCGCTCTGCTCGACCACCTGGGCGGCAAAGCGCTCGCGGTCGGCTGCTGGCAGGTCCTCGTGCAGCAGCTCACCCGCGCCGCGAATGGCGGCCAGCGGGCTTTTCAGCTCATGGGTCAGCGCGCGGACGGTGTGCTCGATATGCTCGCGACCATCGAGCCGCAGCCGCATCGCGTCCATCGCCTGTGCCAGTTCGCCCAGCTCACCGGGCACCTCGGGCACGGCGATGCGCTGGCCGGTCTGCACCCGCCGGGCATAGTCGCGCAAGCGGCGCACGGTGACGACGAACCACACCGTCACCGCCACGCCGATGGCCAGCGAGAGCAACAACAGCAACACGCCCGCCCAAAAAATCCGCCGCTCGGCCCGGTCGATGAAGCGCTGCACCGTGGCCAGCGGCTTGGCCACGGTCACCACGCCGATCACCTTGCCGGTGGGGCCCCCGCTGCGCACCGGCGCGGCCACATACATCACCGAACTGCGGTCGTCGGTTTCGACGAGGCGGCTGGAGCGCGCGCCGTACTCGCCGCGCAGGGCCAGCGCCACGTCACGCCACTTGGAATAGTCCTGCCCGACCGCCGATGTCGCGCCGGAGTCGAGCAAGACGCGGCCGTTCGCGTCGGTCACATAGATGCGGAAGTCCAGCGACTGCTTGCGCAGGCCCCAGATCTGCGCGTCGACGGGCCGCTGCGCATAGTCCTGCACACGCTGCGCAAAACGGCTGCCGTTCAGGTCCGCGCCGGGCTTCAAGGCGGCCAGGTCATCCTGCACCAGCTCGGCCAGCAAATTGGCCGTGTCGACCATGATGTCTTCCATCACCTCGCGCACGCTGGGCTTGACCTCGGCCATGAAGACACGCAGCAAAAAGAACGCCGTCAACCCGGTGACGAGGAAGAAACCGAAGAACAGGCGCAGGCCGAGGCGCATGGTCAGTGAAGGGAGTAGCCGAGGCCGCGATGGGTGCGGATCGAATCCTCCTCCGGCCGCACGGCCCGCAGTTTGGCGCGCAAGGTCTTGATGTGCGTGTCCACCGTGCGGTCGGCGCTGTCGGCATCAGCCCCCCAGACGGCATCGAGCAGGGACTCGCGCGAATGGATGCGCGCTGGCGCAGCCAGCAAGCGCGTCAGCAGGCCCAGCTCGCGGCGGGTCAGGTCCAGCAACTCGCCATGAAAGCGGATGCGCGAGCCTTCGGCCTCGACGACAAAGCCCGTGTTGGCCGTTGTGGCCAAAGGGGCAGCAGGCGCCGCGCGCCGCAGCAGCCCGCGCACCCGCGCCACCAGTTCACGCGGGCTGAAGGGCTTGGCCAGGTAATCGTCGGCACCCAGTTCCAGGCCCAGCACGCGGTCGAATTCTTCGCTGCGTGCGCTCAACACAATCAAGGGCAGGCGGCGTTCGAGCGCGGCACCGGCGCGCAGCTCGCGGCACAAGTCGAGCCCATTGCCATCGGGCAAACCGACGTCGACGATCAGCAGATCGGGCAGCTGCTGCGCCAGGGCTGCCCTCGCCTCGTGCAGCCAGGCGCAGTGATGCACCTCGAAGCCTTCACGTTGCAGGGCGAAGACCACCGTCTGCGCGATGGCCGGATCATCTTCCAGCAAAAGCAGTGCGGGTTTCAATTGCCCAGATGCGAAGCCAGCACCGGAAACAGCTTCATCAGCCCGTCCGCCAACAACTCCACCGCCAGCGCGGCCAGGATCAGGCCCATCAGGCGGGTCATGATGTTGATGCCGGTCTGGCCGAGTACCTTGGCGATGCGGCCGGAGGCGGAGAAGACGGCGTAGGTGACGAGAGCCACCACCACGCCGTAGCCCACCAGCACGGCCACCTCCCACCAGTGGCGGGTCTTTTCGGCATAGATGACCATCGTCGAGATCGTCGCCGGGCCGGTCAGCAGGGGAATGGCCAGCGGCACGACGGCGATGCTGGCACCGGCATCGACCTTGCTCTCGCCCTCGGTCACGTCGTCCTTGCCGCTCTCGGCGGGCTGGGCGTTGAGCATCTGCAGCGAGCTGATCAGCAAAAGCGTGCCGCCGCCGACCTGGAAGCTGGCCAGTGAAATGCCGAAGAACTCGATCACCTTGAGCCCGGCGACGGCGCTGACCGCGATCACCACAAAGGCGGTGAAGGAGCTGACGAGGATGGTCTTGCGCCGCTGCAGCTTCGAGAAGCTGCTGGTGAAATGGATGAAAAACGGCACCACGCCGATCGGGTTGACGATGGCCAGCAGGGCGACCAGCGGCTTGATCAGGTCAAGTGACTGCATGCTCAGGCCTAAGTTGCCGGGGGCGGCATCAGGACGGGTGTCAGCGTTGGCGCAGCGCTTGGCTCGGCT
>JBBQKT010000273.1:0-4823 GCA_038327205.1 Burkholderiales bacterium
CATCTGCGTCAACCAATCGGCCAGTGAATTGCGAAAGCTGCTGACCATCACCAGCATCGCCACCGACAGGCTCAAGCTGACCAGCACGCCCGCCAAGGCCCGGCTGGCCTCGCCCGCCTGGTCACGCGCGCGCTCCCGCACCAACAGCACCGTGGCCGAGGGCTTCAGCCACACCAGCAAGCCCACCGCCAAACGCAACAGCTGCGGCACACAGGCGATGCCGCCCAGCAAGATCAAGAACATGCCGATGTAAGCCCCCAGCGACAGGCCCGCAACGGCAGGGCTCCAGCCCAGTGCCACGCCTGTCACCAGCAACGCCGGTCCGATCCAAACGGGCAGGGCCGGGTGCAATTCGCTGCCGAGGCCCTTCAAAACCTGCGCCACCGGCATCCGCTGCACCGCCAGCGCGGGCAGGGCAGCCGACAGCAGGGCAACCAGCAGGCCCAGTGCGCCGAACACCAGGGCGGCGGGAATCTGCTCGGCCGTCAAGGGCAGGCTGGGCCGCACACCTGCCGCGCCGGAAAGCCCAAGGTCGGCGCCCAGCAAATGCAGGGCCAACTGCGCCAGCCCCCAGCCCAGCGCCAGACCCAGCAGGCTGCCGATCACGCCCAGGGCCAGACCCTCGGCCAGCACCAGCGAAGCCCGCTCCCGCGCCGTCATGCCCAGCACGCCCAAGAGGGCCAATTGCGGCAGGCGCTGGGCGACGGACAGCGACATCACGGCAAAGACCAGAAAGCTGCCGGTGAACAAGGCCATCAGCGACAACACACCCAGATTGACCCGGTAGGCACGGGTCAACGAAGACAGCCGTGCGCCTTCGTCTGGCGGCGGCGCGGCCGTGATGCCGGTGGGCAGTTTTGTTTGCGCCAACCATTGCTCGGGTGAGACGCCGGTGGCCAGGCGCAGATCGATGCGGTCGATCTGGCCGAGGCGGTTCAGCAGCACTTGTGCCCCGGCGATGTCCAGCACGGCCAGCGGCGCGCCGCTGGCGGAAACCCGGCCGCCGCGCTGCCAGACCGTGGTGGTGGCCAGGCCGGTGTCCAGCGCGGCAACGCGCAAGTTCAGCGGGCCGGCGGGCAGTTTGCGTTGGGCGGCAGCGTTCAACGAGACGCGGGTGGGGTCGAGCAGGGCGGCCATATCCCCCGAGTCAAGCGGCAACAACTCAGGGCTCAAGGTGCCCGACTGCAAGGCATCCAGCCCGATCACGGCAAGGTTGA
Organism: Burkholderiales bacterium; assembly: GCA_038327205.1. GTDB lineage: Bacteria > Pseudomonadota > Gammaproteobacteria > Burkholderiales > Burkholderiaceae_C > Paucibacter_A. The sequence continues at coordinate 1,218 of JBBQKT010000273.1, forward strand.
CCCGCTCGCCGGTGGGCAGGACCGCCTGGGCCGTCCCCGTGATGATGGGCGCGGCAAGCGCCACGCCGGGCAGGGCGGCGACCTCGCCGTAAACGCGGTCTGCCATCGTCCCCGACGCACGGCGCACCACCAGATCGGGCCGACCGTTCAGGCTGGCCGCCGCGCTGCCGAACTCGGCGAGCGCCGTGGTGTTGAGCAGATGGACGGCATAGGCCAGAGCGACGCCCAGCGCAATGGCGACAAGGGCCAGCAATTGCCGACCTGCCTGGTGTTTGAGGGCGGGCCAGGAGAGCTGGCGCAACCAGGCGAGCTTCAAATCAAGCCTTCATCGCTCAGGCGCAGGCAGCGGTCTGCGCGGGCTGCAGCCTTTTCGGAGTGGGTGACCAGCAGGCAGGCCGAGCCTTGGCTGCGGGTTTCGGCCAGCAGCAGATCGAGCACCTCGGTCGCGTGGCGGGCATCGAGATTGCCGGTCGGCTCATCGGCCAGCACCAGCAGCGGCCGGTGCACCAAGGCCCGCGCAATCGCCACCCGCTGCAACTGCCCGCCGGACAACTGGCGCGGCAGGCGTTGGCCCAAGCCGCCGAGGCCGACGGCATCGAGCATCTCTTGCACGCGCCGTTTGTTGGCATCCTGATCGGGCCGTTGCAACAGCAGCAGCGGCAGGCCCACGTTGTCGGCCACGCTCAGATGCGGCAGCACATGAAAGGCCTGGAACACAAAGCCCAGCTTGGCGCGGCGCAGCAGCGCACGCTGTGCCTCGTTCATCGCTGTCAGGTCGTCGCCGTCCAGCGTCACCCGGCCGGTGTCGGCCTCGTCCAGCCCGGCCAGACAGTTCAGTAGCGTCGATTTGCCGGAGCCGGACTCCCCCAGCAGCGCTACCAACTCGCCGGGTGCCAGGGTCAGGCTGATGTGCTCGAAAACCGGGGTAGTGCCGTAGTGTTTGGACAGGTCGCTTGCTTCAAGGAGCGGGGGACGCGCAGTTTGTTTGCCGCTCAACTATGGCCTCATTGATTCATCGTCATCGTTAGCGTTCTGGCGCACGGCGGACAGCTTTTGCAGCAACTCAGGCAAGGCGGTCTGCACGGTCTCCCAGACCACATCAAGATTGATCTCAAAGTAGCCGTGGGCGATGCGGTTGCGCATGCCACGCATGCTGCGCCAAGGCACCTGGGTGTGGGCAAGCGTGAACTCGGCATAGCGGTCCATCACATGGGGTGCGGCCTCGCCAATGATGATGAGGCTCATGATCACAGCCTGTTGCGTGCGCTTGTCTTCCAAGAAGTCGGCCTTGCCCAGGCCTTCCGCAAAGCCACAGGCATCTACCGCCGCTTGCCGCATGTGATCGAGGTAGTCCGGTAAGCGGTTATCGCTCATACCGGCTGTGCTTCAGCGAGCACGCGGGCCCGGAATTTCACCGGCAGGTCTGACGGCGTCAACAGATCGACCCGAATGCCCAGCAGCGATTCCAGTTCGTCTTGCAGGCCCCCCAGGTCGAACAGCGTGGCGCCGGGCAGCGGATCAACGAGAAGATCCAAGTCGCTGCCGTCCCAGTCATCGCCGCGAAGCGCCGAGCCAAAGACACGCGGGTTCTCCACGCGAAAGCGGGTCGCGGCTTCGCGGACTGCGTTTCGCTTGAGATCCAGTGCCAGAGACGGTCGCATCCCTATCGCCCTATTCAAAAATTGCTGACCGTGATGGTAAGCGACCGGCAATTCCTGTGGCTTGACGACCGTCACCAACAAGCCTTTGCAAGGTAGCCAGCAATTCGGCTTGGGCCTGGGGCCCGTCGCAGGCAATCACTTGGCGCTGCGGCATGCTGCGCAACCAGGTCAGCTGCCGTTTGGCGAGCTGCCGGGTGGCGGCGCTGCCACGCTCGACCAGGGTCGAAAAATCATCGGCTTCCAACGCTTCCCAGGCCTGCCGGTAGCCGACACAGCGCATCGCCGGCAAATCGGCGTTCAGATCGCCGCGCGCGCGCAGGCCGCGCACTTCGTCAAGCAACCCTGCCGACAGCATCTGCTTGAAGCGCAGGCCCAGCCGCTTGTGCAGCCAGGCACGGTCGGTCGGCTCCAGCGACAGCAGTGGCCAGGCCACGCCCTCGCTGCGTTGTTGATGCAGCTCGCTCATCGGCCTACCGGCCAGGGTGCAGACTTCCAACGCGCGCTGAATCCGCTGCGAATCATTGGGTGCCAAGCGGGCGGCGGTGATGGGGTCAAGCGCTGCCAACTCCGCATGCATCGCCGGCCAGCCGATGGCACAAGCGCGAGCATCCAGCTCGGCCCGCAAGGCCTCATCTGCCTGCGGCATGTCGCTCAGACCATCGAACAGGGCCTTGAAATAAAGCATCGTCCCGCCGACCAGCAGCGGCAGCCGCCCACGCGCCAGAATCTCGCCCGCCAGCCGCCGCGCATCGGCGACGAACTGCGCGGCCGAATACACCGCGGTGGGTTCAATCAGGTCGATCAGATGATGCGGCACCGCCGCCCGCTCGGCGGCGCTCGGCTTGGCCGTGCCGATGTCCATGCCCCGATACACCAAGGCCGAGTCCACGCTGATGATCTCCACCGGCAGCCGTTCGGCAATCGCCAAAGCGCAGGCTGTTTTGCCGCTCCCTGTTGGCCCGGCCAGGCACACCGGTCCTTTAAATGGGGTCAGAGTCATTTAATCGAAGCGCTCCCAAGGCGACAGATAGCGCCATTGGCCAATCGGTAGATTCCCCAGATTGATGCGCCCGATGCGCACGCGCTTAAGCCCGATCACCTTCAGCCCGACCTGCTCGCACATGCGGCGGATCTGGCGTTTGCGGCCCTCGCGCAGCACAAAACGGAGCTGGTCGTCGTTGATCCAGCTGACCTTGGCGGGCTTGAGCTCCACATCGTCGAGCGTCATGCCGTGGCACAGCCGGGCCAGGTCGGCCGCCGGGAACAGCGACATCGGCGCGCCGACGCCGTGGTATTCGACGCGGACCAGGTATTCCTTTTCGATCGTCGAGTCTTCGCCGATCAAGACCTTGGCGATGCGGCCGTCCTGCGTCAGCACCAGCATGCCGGTGGAGTCGATGTCGAGCCGACCGGCCGGGGCCAGCCCGCGGGCGTGGCCGAGGTGGTATTTGATGCCGGACGGGTCTTCGCTCCACTGGGTGGTGGACTTGACCAGCACCGACGCCGGCTCATAGCCGTCTTCCGCCTGGCCGGACACATAGCCGATCGGCTTGTTCACCAAGATGGTGACGCGCTTGGCCTGCTCTTTGTGGGCGGCGGGATCGATCTCAATCTTGACGTCGGGCTTGACCCGCTGGCCCAGCACGGCCATCTTGCCGTCGACCCGCACCCAGCCGGCGCCGATCCACTCATCGGCCTCGCGGCGCGACGCGATGCCCAGCACACCGAGGTGCTTGGACAGGCGTACGCCGTCGAGCGAGGCATCGCGGTGGACGGCGAAATCGTCGTCATCATCATCATCACGCTGCGGGCGGGCCGGGGCGTGGCGCGGAATGGCTTTGATCGGGCCGTTGTTGCCATAGGTCGTGGCCCGGCGCTGATCGCGGCGCGGCGGTGTGCTGGACGGGTAGGGCGAGGGCGGCTGGGCTTGTTGTTGACGTGGCGC
>JBBQKT010000274.1:0-4778 GCA_038327205.1 Burkholderiales bacterium
ATTCGCCGCGACGCCCCGAAGCTCGGCCGCAATGATCCCTGCCACTGCGGCAGCGGACTGAAGTACAAAAAGTGCCACGGCCTCAGCTGACGCCCGCTGGGAATTGACCTGAAATTGCCAATGAAAACCATCTACAACAACCATCACGGTGCCCACGCGGCCACGCACGAGTTCTTTCGCGGCAGGTTGGTGCCCGCCTTCGAAGTGCCAGCGCGGGCCGACTTCATGCAGGCCGCGGTTCAAGCCGCGAATTTGGGGCCGCTGCTGGCCCCCGTCGACCATGGTCTCGCCCCGCTGGAGCGGGTGCACGCCCCGGCCTATCTGCGCTTTGTCGCCGGAGCCTGGGCGGAGTGGCAGGCGCTGGGCGGCGAGGGCGATGCCTTCCCTGCCGTCTGGCCGGTGCGCAGCCTGCGCGCGGATGTCGAGCCGCGCAGCTTTGCAGCCCGCATGGGGCTTTACTCAATGGACAGTGGCACGCCGCTGACGGCGGGCGCTTGGGAGGCGTCTTACTGGGGGGCGCAGGCCACGCTGACGGGACTTGATCTGCTGCTCACCGGCGAGCCCGATGCTGACCCTGCCGCTTATGTGTTGACCCGCCCGCCGGGCCACCACGCGGGGGCTGACTTCTTCGGCGGCTACTGCTTTGTCAACAATGTCGCGGTGGCTGCGCAGGCCGCGCTCGATGCCGGGCTCAAGCGCGTCGCCATCCTCGATGTGGACTACCACCACGGCAATGGCACACAGGCGATTTTCTATGAACGTGCCGATGTGTTCTACGCCAGCGTGCACGGCGATCCGCAGACCGAATTCCCCTTTTTTCTCGGCCACGCGGACGAGACCGGCGCGGGCGCGGGACAGGGCTTCAACGCCAACTTTCCCTTGCCGGCTGGTGCCAGCAACGAGGCTTGGTTCGCCGCGCTGGACGCTGCCCTGGATCGCCTCAAAGCCTACGCGCCCGGGCTGCTGATCGTCTCGCTGGGCGTCGACACCTATGCCGGCGACCCGATCTCGCACTTCAAGCTCGACCGCCCCGAATTCACCCGCCTGGGCCAAGCCCTCGCACCCCTGTCCTTGCCAACCCTGTTCGTGCAGGAAGGCGGCTATGCCACCGAGGCCATCGGTCTGAATGTGGTGGCCGTTCTGCAGGGTTTTGAACAGGCAGTTAGCCCACTTTTGAAACCATGAATCAGACCCCGATCGATTTTGAAACCCCGCCCGCCGACGGCCCCCCGCCCGCTGACGACAGTGACGCGCTGACCCTGGCCCATTACGCCGAGCGGGCTTATCTCGAATATGCGTTGAGCGTGGTCAAGGGCCGCGCCCTGCCCGATGTCTGTGACGGCCAGAAGCCGGTGCAGCGCCGCATCCTTTATTCGATGGAACGGATGGGGCTGGCTTTCACCACCAACAGCGGCCCCAAGCCGGTCAAGGGGGCGCGGGTGGTGGGCGATGTGCTGGGCCGCTTTCACCCGCACGGTGATCAATCGGTCTACGACGCGCTGGTGCGGATGGCACAAGACTTCAGCCAGCGCTATCCGCTGATCGATGGCCAGGGCAACTTCGGCAGCCGTGACGGCGACGGCGCGGCGGCGATGCGCTACACCGAGGCGCGGCTGGCTCCAATCGCCCGCCTGCTGCTCGACGAGATCGACGAAGGCACGGTGGACTTCCAGCCCAACTACGACGGTTCGACCCAGGAGCCACGCCAGTTGCCAGGCCGCCTGCCGTTTGTGCTGCTGAACGGCGCCAGCGGCATTGCCGTCGGCCTGGCGACCGAGATCCCGAGCCACAACCTGCGCGAGGTGGCGGCAGCCGCCGTCGCCCTGTTGCGCAATGAAAAGCTCAGCGACGACGAGCTGTTCACCCTGCTGCCTGGCCCGGATTACCCCGGCGGCGGCCAGCTGATCAGTCCCGCCGACGATATCCGCAGCGCCTACCTGACCGGCCGCGGCAGCATGAAGCTGCGCGCACGTTGGAAGATCGAGGACCTGGCCCGTGGCCAGTGGCAGCTGGTCGTCACCGAGCTGCCACACGGCACCAGCTCGCAAAAGGTGCTGGAGGAGGTGGAAGAGCTGTCCAACCCCAAGGTCAAGGCCGGCAAAAAGGCTTTGAGCACCGAGCAGTTGCAGCTCAAGGCCAGCCTGCTGGCAGTGCTCGACTGCGTGCGTGACGAGTCGAGCAAGGACGCCGCCGTGCGCCTGGTGTTCGAGCCGAAAACGCGGGCCGTCGAGCAGGCCGATCTGATCGCCGTGCTGCTGGCGCAAACCAGCCTGGAAACCTCGGCCTCGGTCAATCTGACCATGATCGGCGCGGACGGTCGGCCGACGCAGAAGACCTTGCGCCAGATGCTGATGGAGTGGCTGGGCTACCGGCAAGCCACTGTGCAGCGGCGCACCGAACACCGGCTGGCCAAGGTGCTGGACCGCATCCATGTGCTCGAAGGCCGGCAGCTGGTGCTGCTGAACATCGACGAGGTGATCCGCATCATTCGTGCGGCGGATGAGCCCAAACCGGCCCTGATCGAGCGCTTCAAGCTGAGCGACCGTCAGGCCGAGGACATTCTTGAAATCCGCCTGCGCCAGCTCGCGCGGCTGGAAGCAATCAAAATTGAGCAGGAGCTGAAAACCCTGGCCGAAGAACGCGCCAAGCTCGAAGGCATCCTGGGCGATGCGGCCGTCTTGAAGCGCACGGTGATCCGCGAAATCGAGGCTGACACCAAGCAGTTTGGCGACGCCCGCCGCACCCTCATTCAAGAAGAAAAACGTGCCACCGCCGAGATCAAGATCGTTGATGAGCCGGTCACCGTGGTCGTCAGCAGCAAGGGCTGGGTGAGGGCGCTGAAGGGCCATGAGATCGACCCGGCCGCTCTGGCATTCAAGTCGGGCGATGCGCTGTACGGCACCTTTGCCTGCCGCAGCGTCGATCCGCTGATCGTGTTCGGCAGCAATGGCCGGGTTTATTCGGTGCCGGTGGCGGTACTGCCCGGCGGGCGCGGCGATGGTCAACCCATCACCACCCTGATCGAGCTGGAAAGCGGCACGCAGATCGCGCATTACTTGGCGGCGGCGGTCACGCAGCGCCTGGTGCTGGCGGGCAGTGGCGGCTACGGTTTGCTGGCGCTGCTGGGCGATCTGGTGGGGCGTCAAAAAGCGGGCAAGACCTTCCTGACCCTGGAAGCCGGTGAGCGCCCTTTGCCGCCCGCTTTGGCTTCCAACATGCCGGCCCTGCAATTGGCCTGTCTGTCGGCAGCCGGCCGATTGTTGACTTACGCCGTGGATGAATTGAAGCACCAGCCCAAGGGCGGCCGCGGCCTGACCTTGATCGACCTGGATGCGCCCGACACCTTGGCGAGCGTCGCTGCCTTTGCCCAGACCCTGCTTGTGCTGGGCAGCGGGCGCGGCGGCAAGCCCAAAGAGGAACTGCTCAAAGGCGTGAATCTGGCTGGCTACGCCGGCAAGCGGGCGAAAAAAGGGCGTCTGGTTGAGGGGCTGCAAAAAGTGACCCAATTGCTGGGGAGCTGACAAACCGGCGACCGGTTACAAAAGGCCGGGAATTCGGCGGATTGCTTACAAACCCAAACAATTGAATGCGGGATTCCCCAATGTTTGGGGGGTGAATTCAAAAATTTTGGCAATGTTGCACTGCACAATAAGCCTCAGGGGGTTGCTGTAAAGACCCTACAGAGGAGTGGCAAATGCAGTACCGAACTTTGATGATGATGCTGGCATTGGCCACGACCCTGCCCAGCATGGCCGCCCAAGCAGCGGAGGTGGGCGGGCTTTGGTCGGGCAAGGCTTTGGCGATGTCCGGCGGACGGGCCTGGATAGACGGCTCGAATTACGCATCGATTCACCGCGCCGGCAGCGTTGCCACCGCCCCATCCCCGTCCGCGTCCCTGGCCATGGTTTCCGTGGCCAACGCTAACAACGAAATTGGCGGATTTGGCGCTCAGCTGGGTAGTGGCGCCATGTTCGCCCCCATGTTTGCAGAAATCTCGACCTCGGCAGTGACTGGCCCGTCGTTTGCAGCTTCCAACCGGGCAGTTCGCAGCCGCGAAACGCTCAGCGAGGCCCAAACCAATTCGAATACCGAGCCGTCCAATGACGCCGGCGGCTACCTGACCCTGCTTGCAGGCATCAGCGTCATTGGCTTCCTGGCCTTCAAGCGCGGCGGCGCACAGTCCGGTTATTGAGGTTTTTTAGTTGGCTTTGACCCTGGCCAACGCCCGGGCGCAGTCGCTCACCAAGCCCGGGCCCTTGTAGATCAAGCCGGTGTAGATCTGCACCAGATCCGCCCCGGCTTCAATTTTCGTGCGCGCATCCGCCCCGCTCAGCACGCCGCCCACGCCAATGATGGGGTAACCCTTGCCCAGGGCCGATCGCAGCAGCCGTATCACCCGGTTGCTGGCCTCGAACACCGGCCGCCCGGACAGACCTCCGGCCTCCTCCGCATGGGGCAAGCCCTTGACGGCGTCCCGCGAAATCGTCGTGTTGGTGGCGATCACCCCGTCGATGCCGTTGGCTTTCAAGGTGGCCGCAATCACGCCGACCTGCGCTTCGTCCAAGTCGGGTGCGATCTTGACGAACATCGGCACTTTTCGCCTGCCGCCGGTCGCTGCCTCCAGCGCCAGTTTGCGCGCCTGCAGCCGCGACAGCAGGGCATCCAGCGCCGCGTCGCTCTGCAGCGCGCGCAGGTTCTTGGTATTTGGGCTGGAAATATTGACCGTGATGTAGTCGGCATGCGGGAACACGCCTTCCAGCCCGATCAGGTAGTCGTCC
>JBBQKT010000275.1:0-4774 GCA_038327205.1 Burkholderiales bacterium
GCAGCCGTCGAGCACGCTGTAGTCGAGCCAGGCATTGCTCTTGGTCACGCCGGTGGCCTCGACCATCGCACGCACCGCCTCGGGCGTGTAGCCGCGTCGGCGCATGCCCACCAGGGTCGGCATGCGGGGGTCGTCCCAGCCGGCCACATGGCCGTCTTCGACCAACTGGCGCAGCTTGCGTTTGCTGGTGACGACATAGGTCAAATTCAGGCGGCCGAATTCATATTGCTTGGGCAGCGGCCGGGCCAGCAGACCGCCATCGGCGAGTGATTCGAGCAGCCAGTCGTAGAACGGCCGCTGGTCTTCGAACTCGAGCGTGCACAGGCTGTGGGTGATCTGTTCCAGCGCGTCTTCGATCGGATGGGCGAAGGTGTACATCGGGTAGATGCACCAGGTATCGCCGGTGTTGTGATGGGTGGCGCGGCGGATGCGGTAGAGCGCCGGGTCGCGCATGTTGATGTTGGGGCTGGCCATGTCGATCTTGGCGCGCAGAATCATCGCGCCATCGGCATGCAGGCCGTCTTTCATCTCCCGCAGGCGGGCCAGATTGGCTTCGGGGCTGCGGCTGCGAAACGGGCTGTCGGTGCCGGGTGTGTTGAAGTCGCCCCGGTTCGCGCGCATTTCGTCCGGCGTCTGCTCGTCCACATAGGCCAGGCCCGCCGAGACCAGGTGCTCGGCCGCGCGATACATGAAGTCGAAGTAGTTGCTGGCGTAGAACAGGTGGGAGGTACCGTCCTGACTCCAGTCCCAACCCAGCCAGGCGACCATTTCCTGGATCGCGTCGACGTATTCCTGGTCTTCTTTCTCAGGGTTGGTGTCGTCGAAACGCAGGTGGCAGATGCCGCCGTAGTCGCGCGCCAGGCCGAAGTTCAGGCAGATGCTCTTGGCGTGGCCGATGTGCAGATAGCCGTTCGGCTCGGGCGGGAAGCGGGTGCGGATCTTGGCTGCGTCCAACGGTCCTGCGGCGTGGTGGGCAGCGTCGCCGGGCGTGCCGGCGAAATGGCGGTTGGCATGGGTGCCAGAGGCCAGATCGCGCTCGATGATGGCGCGCAGAAAGTTGCTCGGTTTGACAGCGTCTTCGTTGGGATGGGACATGGTTGGCGCGGCAGCCTGGGTCGCAAAACCGCAGGCTGCGGGCATCAAGTTGCGGGGATGGTTTGAATTATCGCTGGCGCCGCTTCAAGGCCTCGATCTCGGTGGCCAGCATGCGTTCCTTCAGGCCCGTGCCCTGCAGCGAGATCACTGTCACCAGGCCGTGGATCGCCAGGCCCAGGCCCCAGCCGAACAGTGGGAAATGGTGCCAGCGGCCGTTGCCGGTGGTCTGGCTCAGCAGGTAAAGCCCGCTGTTGACCAGCACAAAGACCAGCAGGTGCGTGTAAAAGCCCAGCTTGATGCCCACACGCTTTTTGGCAATGCGGCGCAGGTCTTGGTCGGACTGAGTTTGGCTGTCGTCCATGGTCTTGTCCTCGGGCTTACATGCTCTTGAAAAGATGGGCGTAAAGGCGGCTGACCGCCAGTTTGTCGGCGCTGCCATGCAGATGCAGGGTGATTTTGCCGGCCTCGTCGCGCATGGCGCGCTGGATGGCGTCGGCTCGCACGATCAGGCTGCGGTGCACCTGCCAGAAGCGCCCGGCATCGAGCTGCGGCAGCAGTTCGCGCAGCGAGATCCGCAGCAGATGTTCCTTGCCCGCAGTCAGCACCCGCACGTATTTGTCCGCCGCTTCAAAGTACAGCACGTCATCGACCGGCACCATCAGGATCGCGTTGCCAACACCGATCTGCAGCAGGCGCAAGCTGGGTGCGGCATGCGCCGAAGCGCCCAGCAAGGCACGCAACTGATCGACGGCAGCCTGCATCCCTGCTGGTGCACTGGGTTGTGATGCCTGCCGTTGCGCCAACGCGGCCTTCAGCCGCTGCACCGTCTGCGCCAGCCGGTCGGGTTGCACCGGCTTCAGCACATAGTCAACCGCCGCCTGCTCGAAGGCCTGCAGCGCGTACTGGTCGTAGGCGGTGACGAAAACCAGCAGGGGGAAGGGTGCGTCAGCCGCCCAGTCTTCGGCCAGCGCCGCTGCCGCTTCCAGGCCACTCAGGCCCGGCATGCGGATGTCCAAAAAACAGATCGAGGGCTTCAGCGTCAGCGCCTGATCGACGGCGGCCTGGCCATGGGCTGCCATCGCGACGATCTGCAACTCGGGCCACAGCCGCGCCAGCTCGGCGCGCAGGTTCTCGGCCAGCAGGGGCTCGTCTTCGGCGATCAGGGCGGTGGGATGAACGGGGTTCATGCGGTCCTCTGCACGGGCAAATGAAGGGTGGCGATGCAGCCGCCGGTGGTTCCGGGCTTCAGGTCAAACTGGGCTGTGCTTCCATAGCGGGTGGCGATGCGCTCGCGGATCTGGTGCAGGCCGAAGTGCGTGCCGTCGGCGGCGGGCGTGGCAGCCAGTCCGACGCCGTTGTCAGCCACTTCGAGCACCAACTGCCCGGCCACCAGCCGCGCGCTGATGCGCAACTCGCCGCCGTCGATGTTGGGCTCCAGCCCGTGCTTGATGGCGTTTTCCACCAGCGGCTGCAGCAGCAGCGGCGGAATCTCCAGCGCCGCGAGCTCGGGTGGCAAATCCAGCACCGGCCGCAGCCGCGCGCCCATCCGAATCTGCATCAAAGCCAGGTAGTCGGCCAGCCGTGCGAACTCGTCTTGCAGCGAATGGCTGCTGCTGCGCGAGGCGTTCAGGGTGGCGCGCAAAAAGGCAATCAGCTGATCCAGCATCGCCTGCGCCCGCGCCGGGTCCACGCCGATCAGCACGCGCAGGTTCGCCAAGGTGTTGAACAACATATGCGGCTCCAACTGCGACTCCAGCAGGCGCAATTGAGTCTCGGCCGCTTGGCGCTGGGCCGCCTGTATTTTTGCTTCGGCGGCGGCAAGACGGCCGCGATGCAAGAAGAACATCGTCATGCCGACACCAGGAATCAGCGACACCATCACGATGCTCAGGCCCCGCCGCCAGTTGCTGTTGAGCAGGCCCGGTTCCTTGAAGCCGGTGATCAAGTTGGCCAGCTCATTACCCAGGCTGTAGCCGAGCAGGGTGCCGACGATCAGGCTGACAGTCATCAACGGCCAGCCGGGCCAGGTCGGCCAGGCCTGACCCTCCACTGATTTGCCCCGGTTGGCCAGGGCGCCCAGCAGCATCCTGAGGCCGCGAACGCCGGTGTAGCAGCAGGCCGAGATGCACAGGGTGTAGATCAAGGTTGGCCCAATCCGCTGGCCGAACACGACGACCAAGCCGGTCGACACCACGGCCGTGATGCCCAGGATCAGCAGTGCCTGGCGCAGCAGCCAACTGCTCACGCTGGGGGTGCCGAGAAGGGTGAGGGCGGTGGGCATGGCGGGATTGTGATGCGAGTCCGCCAGTCGCTCGCAGCGTTCAGATTGCAAGTGCAGCACCCGCCGAAGGCGCACGGCCCAGGATCGCCCGTGATCGGCCCAGAAAGCTGCCGCTGAGCAGGCCAAACGCCGCGCTGAAGCCGATGGCCGCCGCAATGTTGTGCGCCACCGCCGGCTGCATCGCCAAGCTCATGCCCAGCGCGAACTTACCGACGAAGAGGCCCATCATCAAGCCCATAGGCAACCAGCTGCCCGGCACGAAGAACTGCTGACGCGCTGCATCAAAACGTGCGCCGCCGGGCCAACCCGAGCGCAGCACCAGGGCGGCGCTGGTGGCCATGCCAAGCGCCCAAGCGACCAGCGGCGCCGCTTGCAGCCCGAAGGCGCTGTAGATGCCCCACACGCCGAACGCCATCCACACCAGCGGCAGGATCATCAGGCGCTTGGCCGATGCAAACTGGTCTCGGCTTTGGACCACGCCCATGATGATCAGGACCGCAAAAATCGCCCAGACGAAAGTGGGGATGTGACTGAGGATGATGGCGGTGGTTTGCATGGTGGGGCTCCGTGGCGGTTGACGATGAACGCATCTTCGTCAGGCGCCGGAGCCACCACCATGGGGCTGCGACGAATCGGCAGGCCAGGGCGTGAAACGGTGGGAATGAGGCGTGAAGCGCCGCCTGCCCAGATGCGGTGCGGCGCTGCCGATCAGCGCCTTTTGCTGGACCCGCCCAAGATCGAGCCCAGCACGCCACGGATGATCTCGCGGCCTACGGCTGAGCCCATCGATCGCATGGCGGAGCGCGCAGCCTGCTCGGCCAGGCCTTCATGGCGCCCGCCGCGCGGGCCGGTGGTGCCGAAAAGCACGCCTTTCAGGCCATCGAACAGGCCGCCCTCAGCCTCTGCAGCCGGTGCCTGGCCGGGTGCCTGGCCGGGTGTGATGGGGGTGGCGGGCGCACCGACAGCAGGTGCTGCGCCACGCAGCTTCTCGTAGGCCGATTCCCGGTCCAGCAGCTTTTCATAAACCCCTGCCACCAGCGAGTTCTGCAGCAGCGCTTGGCGCTGCTGCGGCGTGATCGGGCCGATCTGGCTGCCGGGCGGCAGCACATAGACGCGCTCGGTGATGCTGGGCCGGCCTTTTTCGTCGAGCAGGCTGACCAACGCCTCGCCGACGGCCAACTCGGTGATCGCCGTGGCGATGTCCAGCCCCGGCTTGGCGCGCATCGTCTCAGCCGCTGCCTTGACCGCCTTCTGGTCGCGCGGGGTGAAGGCCCGCAGCGCGTGCTGTACCCGGTTGCCGAGTTGGCCCAGCACCGCGTCCGGAATGTCCAGCGGGTTTTGCGTCACGAAATAGACGCCGACGCCCTTGGAGCGCACCAGGCGCACAACCAGCTCGAT
>JBBQKT010000276.1:0-4762 GCA_038327205.1 Burkholderiales bacterium
GTACTGGGTGCCGACGTCTGCGCCCTGGCGGTTCAGCGAAGTCGGGTCGTGGATGACGAAGAACACCTCCAGCAACTCGCGCAAGCTGACCTCGGACGGGTCGAAATCCAGCCGCACAACCTCGTTGTGGCCGGTGTTGCCGCTGCACACCTGCTCGTAGCTTGGCTGCTTGACATGACCGTTGCAATAGCCGGATTCGACCTTTTTGACGCCGCGCACCCGCTCGTACACCGCCTCGGTGCACCAAAAGCAGCCGCCGCCGAGGGTGATGCGTTCTAAGTTGTCAGCCATGGTGGATCGCTTCAAAAAAAAGATGCCGCAGGATAGCGGGCGGACCGTGTCAGTGTGCCGCCAAGGCCAACTCGGCGCGAGGCGCAGCGGCGTCCTGAGCGTTCCCGATTCTCGGCGCTGCCAAAAAAATACGGCTGTTCGGCACGCCCCGGGCCATCAACGCGTCGCGCACCACCACGCTGCGCTGCAAGGCCAGTTCACGCAGGCTGTCGACGCTGACCGCGAAGCTGGCCTGCAGCAGCGCACGCATCTCGGCCGGCGGCAGGTCCTTGGCCAAGCCCAGCACATTGCGCGGCTTGTTGGGCAGCTTGGCGCTGTCGTAAAGCCGTTTCAGGCCCGCGCTGGCGTCGCCGCTGAGGCGGAGTACGGCGGCATCCAGCTGGGCAGCTTGCAGCGCTGTGGTTTCGGCCGCTGCATCGGCATGGCCGGTGATGGTGAGGCTCAGGCCCGGCCGCTCGTCCAGCATCTTTGCCACTGGGTCGAGTTGGGCGGGCGAACTCAGCTGCGCGCTGCCGGGGGTGAAACCAACCTGGCTCAAATCCCCGGCATCGCTGCCTGAGAAGAGCGAAAACGGCGCGGTCAAGGCCTTGGACAGCAAATTGACGATCAACTTGATGACCAGGCCGCCAACGCTGAAATCCGGGTCTTTGAGCGAGCCGCTGACCGGCAGGTTGACGTCGATCACCCCGTCGCGGTCCTTCAGCAACGCAACAGCGAACAACACCGGCAGGCTGGTGGCGTCGGGGCTGTCCACCTTGTCGCCAAAGGTGAGCTGCTTGAGGATGATCTGGTTGCTGGCCTGCAGACCGCCCCCGGGCTCGATCTGGTAATGCAGCCGGGTGGAGAGCTTGCCCCGCTCAATCGCGTAGCCCGCGTATTTGCCCGCGTAGGGCGACAGCGGCGCCAGTTCGATGTCAGTGGCCGCCGCCCTGATGTCCATCGCCAAGGCGCCGCTGGCCGGGTTCAACATACCGTCGATTTCCAATTGGCCGGTACCGGCCACCCGGCCCTGCACCGTCAGCGGCGCCATGTCCGACTTGGCCGTGTTGAACCCGCCCAAGCTGCCCTGCAGATCGCTCAGCTGGGCGCTGTAGTTGGGGCGGATGAAGCGGTCCGAAAAGTCGACGCTGCCCTTGGCAAGCCGGGTCTGGCCCACCGACAGCTTGATCGGAAGGCCATCGGGTTTGGCCGCCGCCGCCGCATCTTTGGCCGCCACCTCTTGCGGGCCCAGGTCGCGGAGCATGAAGCGGCCCTGCTCGGTGATGATGAGGCGGGCGAAAAAGTCACTCAACCCAAGATCCGCAATAGTCACTTGCGTCGCCTCACCCGGTGCCAACGCCAGCGTCAGGCCCTGCAGGTTCAGCGCCTGCCAAAGCAGCAAGTCGTCACCGAAGACGCGCTCGCCGTCGATCTGGCGTGCCTGCTGCAAGCGGAAATCTGCCACCCGTAAATCGCCACTCAACCTGGCTTGCAGGCCGGCCGGCTGCATCTGGGCCGAAAAATCGCCCTTCAGCCCCAGCAGCGCTTGTTCCAGATGGAGGCTCCAGCCCGGATCGAGGTAGGGGTCGAGCAGGTGCAGGGGCAGACGCTCGATCGACAGTCGGCCACTTGCTGCCAGCGGGGCCAGCGCAAGCCGGCCGGTCCACTGCAGGCTGCCCGGCGCGCTGTTTTTGGCCGGCGGCCCACCCAAATTCAGCGCGAGCTGTATCGGGCTGGCGGCGGCCACCCAGGGCCAGGCAAGCTGCTGCACGCGCAGCATAATCTGCTGGGCCGACAGCACGGCACCGTCGGCCGCCGCATCGCGCAGCGCAGCGCTGCCGCGGTCAATCTCAAGGCTTTGCAGGGCGACCGACCAGCTTGGTGGCGGAGTTTCGGTAGCCGCTGTTGCCGGTGTGGGCAGCAGGGCTTGATAGCTCAACACCCCCGCAGCGTCGCGCGACAGATTGACAGCGGGCTGCAGCAGCTTCAGCTCGCCAAGAGTCACCTGACGGGCGGCGGTGTCAAGCTTGAGCGAGTCAAGGCTCAGCGCCGCCAACGCCAGCAGCGGCAGGGTCTTGGCCGGACCAGGGACGGCCAGCGAGAAGTTCTTCAGCCCAAGCGCCGACAGCCTCAACTGGGTTCGGCTGCCGGCGTCAGCATCCAGGGGCCGTGCCACCTGCGCCTCGCCCGTCCCAGCCAGCAGGCCGCTCAGTTTTGCGGGCAGCATGGCCTGCACATAGGGCGCGAAAGCGTCCAGTGAGAGATCGGTCCACTGCCAGTTCAGCATCAACTGATCGGCACTGAGGCTGCCCTCCCCGTTCAAGCTCAACGGCGCGCCCCGGCTTTTCAGTTGCAGGCCGTAACGCAGGGGCACATCCGCCGTCAGTGGCCAGGTCGTGCGGCCCAGGGTGGCAGTGATGGCCTCCACACGCAGGGCGGCAGCCGGGCGCATGGCAGCGTCTTGCCAGTCCAGCGTGGCATCCGTCAGGGCAAAACCATCCAGCGCGAGCGTCCAAGGGGACGAGGTTTCACCCGACGCAGCTGCAAACGTCGGCCGCCAAACCTGGCCAGCCGCATCGCGCTGCAGGTTCACCGCCACGCCGGTCCATGTGACCGCACCCAGGCTGACCCGCCGCAGCAAGGGTTGCACGTCCTTCAAGTTAACGCGCAAGGCCTGCCAACCCAGCCATGGTGAGCCAGCAGGCGTTTGCAAGGCAACGTTGCGCAGCGCAATATCGCCGCTCAGGCTCAGACTTGGTCGCTGGTCGGGTGCCTGCTTGAGGGCCTGTGCAAATCGCAGCGCCAGATGGGCATCAAGCAAACCCTGCTTGAGGCGCAGCGGCAGGCCATTCGCCGCATCAGGCAAATAGGCCACATAGGGCGCCAGATCGAGGCCTTCAAGCTTGAAGTTCAACACCGCCTCGCGCCGATCGGCAAAGGGCAGCGCCTCGGCCGTGCTGCCAAAGGGCACGCCGTTCAACGCGCCCGACAGGGCCGGTTGCACGCGCACCTGGACATCGGTATCGAGGGTGGACAAAAACGGCAAGCTCAGTTGCAGGCCAGCCAAGGCGTGCTGCTTGGTCGTCGGCCGGTCGTCAAACAGCACCTGCCCGTCGATCAGCCTGATGTTGTAGAGCGCAAGCGCTGTTGGTTTGGACTGGGGCTGGGCTGCAGGCTTGCTGAACCGGGCGATCAGGTCGTCCACGTCGTACTGGCCTGGGGTCAGCCGTGCAACACGCAGCACCGGCCGCTCAATCGTCAGTGACTCCAGGATCGGGCTCAAATGCCAGATTGAGCGAAGTGATAGCGCGGCATCGACACGCCCGACCGTCAACAAGGGCTTGGCTGCGCCCGGCGCTCCGCTGATTCGCAAGTCTTCAAGCGCCACGGCCAGGCGCCAGGGCTCAAAGGTCACCTGGCCGATGACCACCTCACGCCCAAGGGCCTGGCCGAACAGACGGGCCCCGTTGCCTTGTATCCAGCGCGGCAAGATCAACCAGGCGGCCGCGATCAGCAACAGTGCAACACCGAGCAGGGCCAGCGCCCACCGCACCCAGCGGCGTGCTTGCAGAGGGTGGGCGGCTTGGGCTTCGGTCATGGAATCGGGGAGTGAGCGGTGAAAATGCGGCTGACCGGCATTATCTTGCCGCCTTTGCCCATATCGAAAGCATGCTCTGACTGATCCTCTTCAAGCCCTCAAGCCGGTCCTGCTGCTGCTCACACTGCCGCCCTTGCCTCTGATTGTGCTGACCGCCGCTGCAGGCTTCTTGATGAGGCGCCATCGACGCACGGGCGGCACCTTGTTCGTCGCCTCGCTGCTGACGCTGTGGCTCGCCTGCACCGATGGCGCGGCGCAATGGCTGGCCTTGAACCTTGTCAAAACCCCGCCCGCGTTGAGCCCCTCTGCCCTTGAAGGCTTGCGCAAGCAACAGGCCCAGCGCCACGATGTCGGCGTGCTGGTGCTGGGCGGCGGCGTGCGGCACTTCACGCCCGAATACAACGGCCCAAGCCTGAGCGCCATCACGGCGGAGCGCTTCAGTTACGGGGTCTGGCTGGCACGGCAGATCAACGCACCGCTCGGATTTTCGGGCGGCATTGGCTGGTCAGCGCGGCAGCTGAAAGTGTCTGAGGCCTCGGTGGTCGCGCGCACGGCGCGAGAAGATTACAAGTTGCCGTTGCGCTGGGCCGAGGACCGATCTCGCGACACCCGCGAAAACGCGGCACTCAGCTTGACGCTGCTGAAGGCGGATGGCATCAAAACCTTGGTGCTGGTCACCCATGACATGCACATGCCGCGTGCTGAACGGGCGTTCGTGGCGGCTGCGGCGGGGCAAATGAACATCGTCGTCGCCCCGGTCGGCTTGCAGCGCGATGCAATGTCGGAATTGGGGGACTGGATGCCTTCGGGCGACGGGCTTTCACGGGTTCGCTACGCGGTCTACGAGTGGCTGGCTCTTCGCGCGGACCACTGACTCGTCGCAAATAACTGCTC
>JBBQKT010000277.1:0-4724 GCA_038327205.1 Burkholderiales bacterium
CCGCTCCGGGTTCTCGATGGACATGGACTGCTTACCGGGTTGTGTGACGAAGTGAAAACGCGGGTCGGTGCTCCGGCGTCTCGGTCTCGACAATAACACTGTGTAACAGGCTCTTCTGTACGGTGGGATACGCTCGGAAGCCTGTGACTCTCCAGCGCCCCTCCAGCGCACCGAGCATTTGTTGCTGCCCCGGCATATTCGGAAAGGCAGCCCTTCACAGGGCCCGGAAGACTCCGCTGCCATTGCCCTTGAAAACTAACCCCGCGGCCTCACGGCTTGCCGGGCTTTTTTTGGCTGAGAAAAAATCGAACGATCTCAGCCGATGCATCCGGCCCCGAGGCTTCGGTGTACGAGCCCGCAGCACTGCCGCCGAACCAGGCGTGTGAGCCGCCGTGTACCACCCAATCTTCAACGCGATTGATGCCGTTTGCATCCGCATAGGCGGTGGTGGTGAACTGCCTGCCCTGCAGCGCGCCCGATGTGCGCTGGCCCTTGCGCAGCGACATAGCTGATTCGGCATAGCCCTGCAGGGCCTGATCGATGATGCCTGCGCCGTTGGAATGGGCGACCGTCGGGTCGGCGTCGCCATGGAAAACAATGGTCGGCACCGGCAACCCAGGGACATCGCTGTTTGGCGAATCACCCGCGCCCTGCATCGCTGAAAACGCCGACATCACATCGTGCGCGGCGCCCATCGGCAAGCCCGAATGAGCGGCCACCCCGGCGAACAGTTCCGGATAAGTGACGCCAAGAATGACCGCCATCGAAGCGCCTGCCGAAAGCCCGGCTACAAAGATGCGCGATGCGTCCACCGGGTAAGACTTGCCGATGTCGCGCACCATGCCGGCGAGCAGCGCGGGCTCAATGCCGTCGCGTCTTTGTTGCTTGGCGTCGAACCAGTTCCAGCAGTTAGCTCCGTTGTCACGGGCGGTCTGCGCGGGGTAGGCCACCAGAAACCCCTCGCGCTCGGCCAGCTCATTCATGCGGGTGCCGGCGGCAAAGTCGTCCGGGGACTGCTTGCAGCCGTGCAACATGAGGATCAACGGCGCGGGCCCACGGCCGAGGCTTGAGGGAACATACAGCTTATAGCTGCGACCGGCCTGGGCATTGGCATAGGACAGACTCAGAAACTGGCCGACATCCGTGGCCGTGGCCTTGGTCGTTGCCGTGGGGGCAGCCTGTGGCCTGAAGGTCGGCGCCTGCGCGAAGGGGCGCAGCGCGTCGAAAGCAGTAGCTGAAGCTGCATCAGAAGCCACACCACGCTGCTGGGCAATGCCCGCCGAGGCCAGGGCCTTTTCAATCGTCTCGGTGACAGACTTCATCACCCCTGTCTTGGTATTCAGTCCAGCGGCAGCAAGGGCTTGGTCGATGGTTTGAGAAATCGAATCGAGTTTCACGCGCTTCCTTTAATGTTGCACTGCAACATAATGCCACTTGCCAGCGCATCAGGCACTACGCCAATGCCACACCAGCGCGTAGGACGGCGCTGACGGCGACATCAGCGCTGCAACAACTCGCTTGAAAGGCTCCGTGCCTGGCTTTTTTCAGGCCGATCCGGGCGCGGCAGTGCCGACAGGCTCGTGCAGCGATTGAAACGCCTGTTCCAACACCCCGGCAGATGCGGCCAATGCAGCCTGCTCAACGGGGTCGAGCCGCGGCGTCAGCACCTCGATGCCCCCCTCGGCCGACATCAGGGTCGGCAGCGACAGCGCCACCCCGTGCAGGCCGAAAGCGCCGTCCTGCACGCGGGACACCGTCAACACCCGGCGCTCGCCGCGCAGCAGGCAATGCAGCAGGCTGGCGGTGACCAGGCCGATCGCATGGTTGGTGGCACCCTTGCGTTGAATCACTTCATAGGCGGCGCGTTTGACCTCCAGCGCCAGGCGCTGCTCCTTGGCGGCCGTCCAAGCCGGCCAATCGCGCAGCGGCACACCGCCAACGCTGGCGCCCGACCAGGCCACCAGCTCCGAATCGCCATGTTCGCCCAGCACCTGGGCATGGATGGAGTGGGTGTTGACCGCCAGTTCCTCGCCCAGCATCTGGCGCAGCCGCGCCGTGTCCAGCATCGTGCCGGTGCCCAGCACACGGCTGAAGGGCAGGCCCGAGGATTCGACCATCACCCGCACCAGCACATCGACCGGGTTGCTGACGAGCACGACGATGCCCTCAAAGCCGGCGAGGGTTTTGCCGATGTCGGCGACGAGGCGGGCGTTGTCGCGCAGCAAAGCCAGCCGCGATTCACCCGGTTTGCCATTGCGGCCGGCGGCAATCACGACCACCTGTGCGGCCCGCATCTCGTCGATGCTGGCCGTGCGCACGCTGCAGGCCGGATAGAAGGCCGCGCCGTGGGCCAGGTCCATTGCCTCGCCCTCAGCCACTTCCGTGCGCATATCGTGCAGCCAGAGGGCGTCGGCGGCCCCTGAATGCAGGGTCGAGATCGCCACGCTGGTGCCGACCCAGCCAGTGCCGATGATGGCAACGGTTTTTGAGCCCATCAGCCGTCCTGGTTGATGCGCGTGATCAGCTCGGCCAGCACGCCATCGGCCGCCTCGTTGCTGACCTGGCAGGTGCCGGCAGCCTGGTGGCCGCCGCCGCCGTAATTGAGCATCAGCTCGCCCACATTGGTCTTGCTGCTGCGGTCCAGGATCGACTTGCCGGTGGCCAACACGGTGTTCTGCTGTTGCACGCCCCACAGCACGTGAATCGAGATATTGGTGCGCGGAAACAGGGCATAAATCATGAAGCGGTTGGCGGCCCAGATGGTCTCTTCAGCGCGCAGATCAAGCACGGCCAGATTGCCATGCACGGTGGTGCAACGCAGCATCTGCGCCTTGGCACGGGCCGCGTGGTCGAAGTACAGATCGACCCGCTCCTTGACATCCGGCAAATCCAGAATTTCGTCGATGCCGTGATTGGCGCAGTATTTGATGAGGTCCATCATCAACGCGTCGTAGCTGATGCGGAACTCGCGGAAGCGGCCCAGGCCGGTGCGCGAATCCATCAGGTAGTTGAGCAGCGGCCAGTCGGTCGGATCAAGGATTTCGTCGCGGCTGAACTGGGCCGAATCGGCCTTGTCCACCGCGTCCATCATCGCGTCCGACATGCGCGGAAAGGCTGTCTTGCCACCGTAGTGGTCGTACACCACCCGGGCGGCGGACGGGGCATGGGCCAGGATGATGTGATTGGCACGCTCGCCGATATTGCGCACGGTCTCGGACTCGTGATGGTCAAACACCAGGTGAGCGGCGGCCACATAGGGCAGATTGGTGGTGATGTCGCGGCCGGTGATGGCCACCTTGCCGTCTTGCATGTCCTTGGGGTGGACAAACAAGATGTCGTCGATCAGGTTCAGCTCATTGAGCAGGACGGCGCAGACAAGCCCATCGAAATCGCTGCGGGTCACCAGGCGGAATTTTTGCGAATCTTGGCTCATGGGCTCTCCTAGAAAGACCGGACCAACACGGGCCGGACAATGTAAATACACCGCTGATAATAAAGAGCGCCCTCGCCATCAGTCCCTCAAATTACCCCCTTTTAAGTGCTTCCTTCCCCCAAATCGGCCACTGCAAGTTGGGTCACCGGCCCGGTTTTGCGGCCCCCTCAGTTGGAACAAAGCATCGCGCTGGCCGTGCTGTTGCACATCTGGCTGGTGCTGGTGCTGGGCAGCGCGCCCGCCGGCACAGCCAAACCTGGCGAAGGCGTGTGGGGGCGTGTCGGTGGTGTGATTGACGTGCGCCTGGGGGGCCTGTTGGGCGACCCGGCCCAGCTTGCTCAGCCCAATGATCCCGCACCAGCTTTGACCAAGACTGGCCCGGTCGGCACGGCCAAACAGGAGCGATTTGGCGGTGTGGTGCGCGCGCCCACGCCGGTTGAGCCTGAGTCCCCATTGCCAGGCGCCGTGCGTCTGGGCCGCTGGAATTCTCAGGCAGGCGACGCACAAGCCGCAACGCCGCCCAACCGCATCACCGCCCTGCCCGCCGAGGCCCTGCGGCCGGCGCCAGCGGCTGCCAATCTGGCGCTGCCGCCGATGCCGCCGATGCCGCCGATGCCGCCGATGCCGCCAATGCCGCCAATACCGATTAGGCCGCCCTCGCCGCCAAGCCCGGCACCGGTGGTTGAGGCAACGCCTGCACCAACAACTGCACCTTCGCCTGCACCTGCTGCTGCACCTGCGCTGGTTCCAGACGCTGCCTTAGCCGCCGAAGCGCCCGTACCGCGTGTTGAACCCACACCATCGCTGGCGCTAACTCCAACGCCAACGCCAACGCCAACGCCAACGCCAAGCACGCCACAACCGGCCGCCGTGCAGCCGAACCCGCAGCCGACGCCACAGCCAAGCCCAGTGACAACAGCCACGCCCACCGCAGCCAGCCCTGTCAACACAAGCAGTGCACCTTCGTCCTACCCGGCCCCCGCCGGCAGCCCCGACGCTGGTTCGCGGGTGGGCCGCGATGTGGCAACGCCGGCATCCACCCCACCCACCGCTGCCCGCGCACCGCTGAACCTGTCGCTGCCGCGCGGCGCCGCCACCTCGCGCCAAGGCGCCAGCGGGCTGTTGTCGATGGTGCCGATCCCACCTGACCGCAAAACCAAGCTGGAACAGGAGATGGAAGCCGCTGCCAAGGCCGATTGCCGCAAAGCCTATGCCGGCGCGGGCCTGCTGGCCGCCGTGCCACTGGTGCTCGATGCCGCCCGCGACAAAGGCTGCCGTTGGTAGGCCACAC
>JBBQKT010000278.1:0-4709 GCA_038327205.1 Burkholderiales bacterium
TCGTTGAAGCGGAAGCCGGTTTCGATTTCGACCAGGGTTGCCTGGCTGACTTCGATGTTCAGGCACAGGTAATGGGCCTTGGCAAGCTTCTGAACCAGGTAAGCCATTTGACGGCGGCCCCAGTCTTCAACGCGGTGGACAACGCCGCCGCCGGTGGCGATCAGCGTCTTGTAACGCTCAAGCATCGCCGGGACTTGTTCGCTTTGATCCGGATGGATCAGCAGAACGATTTCATAGTGACGCATAAATACTCCTTGTGGATTCCGACCTGCTGACTCAAAAATTTGATACAGATCGTGGAAGCCGTGCCACAGCGTCAAACTCGTGGACCGGCAAGGGGGAACCCGCGATTCTAGTACGAAAACGGCGGATTTCCTAGGCAGGCCCAATCAGTTTGGTCTGGGGCTGCGCAAATCGGCCAGCATCTGCCGCTGCGCCAGGGCGGGCGCGGGTGTCAGCCAGCTGACCAGCAGCACCGCCGCAAAGCCCGCCGGCACGCCAAACAATCCGGCCGAGATGGGCTGAATTCCCCACCAAAGTTGGGGCGGGCCGACAAGACTCAGCGCAGCGCGCAGCGGTGGGTGGGCACTGACCACGTAGTAGGCCGTCACGCCGATGCCGCTGATGATGCCGGCGATGGCCCCGGCCGCATTCGCGCGTTGCCAGAACACGCCCAGCACCAGCACCGGCACAAAAGCCGCCCCGGCCAGAGAAAACGCCGCCGCCACGAGAAACAAGATGTCGGCCGGCATCTTGGCCGCCACTGCCGCTGCCGTCAGCGCCGTGCCCAGCAACAGCGCCTTGGACACCATCACCCGACGCGTTGCCCCGGCCTTCGGATTTACAACACGGTAATACACATCGTGCGACAGGGCCGCCGAGATCGTCAGCAGCAAGCCGTCGGCCGTCGACAAGGCTGCTGCCAAACCACCAGCGGCCACCATGCCCGACACGACATAGGGCAGGCCAGCCAATTCAGGCGTCGCCAGCATGATGATGTCGCCGCCGATGCGCATCTCGCCCAGTTGCAAGATGCCGTCGCCATTGACATCGGACACCGACAGCAAATTGGGATCAACCCGTGTCCACTGCGCAATCCAGGCCGGCAACTGGTCAAACGGCGTGCCGACCAAGTGGGTGAAGACCTCCAGCTTGACCAGCACCGCCAGCGCCGGGGCGGTGATGTAGAGCAGGCCGATGAAGAACAGCGACCACACCACCGACTCGCGGGCAGCGCGCACCGTCGGCGTGGTGTAGCAGCGCGCCAGCAAATGGGGCAGACCCGCCGTGCCGACCATCAGGCAGAACACCAGGGCCAGAAAATTGCGGCGCGAATCATCGAACTGCTGCACCTCGGCCGGCGTTCCTTCGGGGTCGCCCGCAAAGGCCTGGGCATGCAGCGGCATGCCAGCCAGCGGCTGGGCGCGGGCGAGATTGGAAGCCTGCTGGCGTTGCCAAAGCTCGCTGGCCTCGTTGGGGGTGCGCGGCAAGCTCGCCTGTTTTTTCTCGGCAGCCTGAATCAGCGACAGCGGTGCGTCCTGCGCCTTCAACGACGCGGTTTGGCTGGCAGCCAGACTGCGCTCTTTGGCCAAGGCGGCGGGCACATCGCTCAATTTTTGAGCGTCTGCCAGTGCGCGCTGACGAAAGACCTCGCGCACCTGCAATTCAGCCGGGTCGTGCAGCAGTTGCTGTTCACGCTCGCTGAGCTGCGCCAGCTGATGGCCATAGACCGCCTGCGGCAGGGGCGAGCCGGTTTGTTGAATGCTGAGCCAGACGACGGGCACCAGATAGGCCACGATCAAGATGATGTATTGCGCCACCTGCGTCCAGGTGACGGCCCGCATGCCGCCCAGGAACGAGCACACCAACACGCCGCCCAATCCGACGAATACACCGATCTCGAACGCCATGCCGGTCAGCCGCGCTGTGATCAGCCCGACACCGTAAATCTGCGCGACCAGATAGATAAAAGAAACACCGATAGCCGCCCCTGCAGACAGCAGGCGCACCGCGTGGCCGCCATAGCGGGCGCCCAGAAAATCAGGGATCGTGAACTGCCCGAAGCGGCGCAGATAGGGGGCGATGCACAGTGCCAGCAGGCAAAAGCCACCCGTCCAACCAAGCACAAAGGCAAGGCCACCGTAGCCGGTCAGGTAGAGCGTGCCGGCCATGCCGATGAAGGAGGCCGCGCTCATCCAGTCGGCACCGGCCGCCATGCCGTTGTAGAAGGCCGGAACGCGGCGACCGGCGACGTAATACTCGTCCGTGTCGGTCGTGCGGCTCAACACGCCGATGACCGCGTAGACGCTGACGGTGGCGGCCAGAAAACAAAAGCCGATCCAGGTCTTCGGCATGCCCGCATGCTCGAGCAGGGCGAGCGCGCCGACGAAGATCGCCAGCGCGACGATGAAACCACCGTAGATGCGGTTCAGGCGCGGGGTGAGCGAAGCCAATTTCGACATGCTCACCCTGCCCTTTTAGCGCTAACGCTTCAGCGCTTGGCCAGACGTTGCCAGGTCTCGATCACCGAGTCCGGGTTCAGCGAGATCGAAACGATGCCCTCGGCGGCCAGCCAGTCGGCAAAGTCCGGGTGGTCGCTGGGGCCCTGGCCGCAAATGCCGATGTACTTGCCGGCCGAACGGCAGGCGCTGATGGCGCGCGAGATCATCGCCTTCACCGCCGGGTCACGCTCGTCGAAGTCACCGGCCAACTGCTCCAGGCCCGAATCGCGGTCCAGGCCCAGGGTCAGCTGGGTCAGGTCGTTGGAGCCAATCGACATGCCGTCGAAATGCTCCAAGAACTGGTCGGCCAGGATCGCATTGCTGGGCACTTCGCACATCATGATGACGCGCAGGCCGTCGGTGCCACCATTGGCCGCACGCTTGAGACCCCGCTCGCCCAGCATCTCAACCACGCGGGCGGCCTGCTTCACCGTGCGCACGAAGGGCACCATGATTTCGATATTGGTCAGGCCCATCTCGTTGCGGGCCCGCTTGAGCGCCTCGCACTCCATCGCGAAGGCGTCCTGGAACTCGCCACTGATGTAGCGCGACGCACCCCGGAAGCCCAGCATCGGGTTTTCTTCATCGGGCTCGTAGCGCGAGCCGCCGATCAGCTTGCGGTACTCATTGCTCTTGAAGTCCGACAAACGAACGATCACAGGGCGCGGGAAGAAGGCGGCCGCAATCGTCGCGATGCCCTCGACCAATTTATCGACATAAAAAGCACGTGGCGAGGCATGGCCGCGGGCCACCGACTCGACCGCCTTCTTCAGGTCAGCGTCGATGTTCGGGTAGTCGAGGATCGCCTTCGGGTGGACGCCGATGTTGGTGTTGATGATGAATTCAAGCCGCGCCAGGCCAACGCCGGAGCTGGGCATCTGGGCAAAGTTGAAAGCCAGGGTCGGGTTGCCGACGTTCATCATGATCTTGATCGGGCAGTACGGCATTTCGCCGCGATGCACCTCGCTGACCTCGGTTTCCAGCAGGCCGTCGTAGATGAAGCCGGTGTCGCCTTCCGAGCAGACCACGGTCACCAACTGGCCGTCTTTCAGCTTCTCGGTCGCGTCGCCGCAGCCGACCACGGCCGGGATGCCCAGCTCGCGGGCAATGATGGCGGCGTGGCACGTCCTCCCGCCCCGATTCGTCACGATGGCAGCGGCCCGCTTCATCACCGGCTCCCAGTTCGGGTCGGTCATGTCGGTCACCAACACGTCACCAGGCTGGACCCGCTCCATATCGGCGACGCTATCCACCAGCCGGACCGGGCCGGTGCCGATCTTCTGGCCGATGGCGCGGCCTTCCACCAGCACCGTGCTGTGGCCTTTGAGCTTGTAGCTCAGCTCGACCTGGCCCTCGGCCTGACTCTTCACCGTCTCGGGTCGGGCTTGCAGAATGTAGATCTGGCCATCGATCCCGTCACGGCCCCACTCGATGTCCATCGCGCGGCCGTAGTGCTTTTCAATGATCAGCGCGTAGCGGGCCAGCTCGATCACCTCGTTGTCCAGCAGGGAGTAGCGGTTGCGCTGCTCGTGCAGGTTGTCCACCGTCTTGACCAGCTTGCCGCTGGCAGCTTTCTCTTCGGCACTGGCGAACTCCATGCGGATCAGCTTGGAGCCCAAATTGCGCCGGATGATGGGCAGCTTGCCGTTGCGCAAGGCGGGCTTGTGGACATAGAACTCATCCGGGTTGACGGCGCCTTGCACCACCGTCTCGCCGAGGCCGTAGCTCGACGTGATGAAAACCACGTCCTTGAAGCCGCTCTCGGTGTCGATGGTGAACATCACGCCGGCCGAGCCGAGGTCGGAACGAACCATGCGCTGCACGCCGGCCGACAGGGCCACGTCGGCATGGGCAAAGCCCTTGTGGACGCGGTAGCTGATGGCGCGGTCGTTGTAGAGCGAGGCGAAGACTTCCTTCATCTTGGCCAGCACATCCTCGATGCCGACGACGTTCAAGAAGGTTTCTTGCTGACCGGCGAAGGACGCGTCGGGCAGGTCTTCGGCGGTGGCCGAAGAACGCACGGCGAAAGAGACGCCGGGGTTGTCAGCCGTCAACTGGGCAAAGGAAGTACGGATGGCGGCTTCAAGGTCGGCCGGAAAGGGCTGGGCTTCAAGCCAGCCGCGAATCTCGGCGCCGGCGACAGCCAAAGCCCGCACATCGTCGGTGTTGAGCGTCAGCAGTCGCTCGACGATGCGGGCGTCCAGGCCC
>JBBQKT010000279.1:0-4679 GCA_038327205.1 Burkholderiales bacterium
GAGAACCTGCAGCGCGTGCAGATCAAGGCCATGATCCGCGACTGGGACAAGAAGTTCCCCGGCCGGGTCGAGAACATGTTCACCGCGATGAGCAAGGTCGTGCCCTCGCACCTGATGGACCGCAATCTGTTCCCCTTCACCACGCTCAAGGCCACCGGTCTGCCCGACGCGGCGGGTGACATTGCGTTTGATGCCGATGAAGGCTGCGGCACCCCGATGCCAGCATCGGCCCAAGGGGTGATTCCACTGAAACAACTCGGCAACGTCATCGGTTCACAATGGCTGGAGGCTCCCAACTCTTCAGAGGTTTCTTGATGGACAAGACCCGCGTTTTGCTCGGCATCGTGGCTGCCGCCAGTCTGGCGGCCTGCAGCGGGCCGTATATGGTCTCGGCCGATGTCAACAGCTACGGCGCTTGGCCGGCTGACCGTGCGGCTGGCACCTATGCCTTCGAGCGCCTGCCCTCACAGCAACTGTCCCCACGGCAGGCCGAACTCGAAGAAAGCGCCCGCGCTGCGATCGAGAAGGCCGGTTTCAAGCCCGCCGCAGACAGCAAGACCGCCGACGTGCTGGTCAACCTGGGTGCCCGGGTCAGCCCGGCCGAGCGGGCGCCCTGGGACGATCCGCTGTGGTGGCGCTGGCGCGGCAGCTACAGCTATTGGCGCCACGGCGGGCTCTACGGTGGCCCCTTCGGTGTGCCCTGGCGCATGCAGTCGGACGCGCTCTACGACCGTCGCTTCGAGCGTGAAGTGGCGGTTCTGATGCGCGACCGTGCCAGCAACGAGCCGATCTACGAAGCCCGCGCCAGCAATGACGGCATCAGTGCGGGCGACACTGCGCTGGTGAGCGCCTTGTTCAGCGCGGCGATGAGTGATTTTCCGAAGGCCCAGCCAGAGAGCCACCGGGTCAGCGTTCAAGCGGTCCGGTGATCGGCAATTTCACCCGGCGATAATCACGGCTTCTTTTTAGAGGCCGTTTTTTATGTCCTTGAACATCGTGATCATGGCCGCCGGCAAGGGCACGCGGATGAAGTCCGCACTGCCCAAGGTGTTGCACAAACTGGCCGGGCGCTCGCTGCTGGCCCATGTGCTGGCCAGCACCGACGCACTGGGGGCAGATGCCCGCATCGTCATCACCGGACATGGGGCCGAAGCGGTTGAAGCGGCCGTCGCTGCTGCCGGCCCGAGCTTCGTCCGCCAGATGCCGCAACTGGGCACCGGCCATGCCGTGCAGCAGGCGGTGCCCGCACTCAACGGTGACGGCACCACCCTGATCCTGAACGGCGATACGCCGCTGATCCGCACCGACACCGCTGCGCGACTGATCGCCGCCTGCGCGGGCCACAACCTGGTTCTGCTGACGGTGGAGTTGGCCGACCCGAGCGGCTACGGCCGCATCATCCGCACGGCTGACGGCGTGCAGGCCATCGTCGAGCACAAGGACGCCACCCCCGAGCAGCGCCTGATCCGCGAGGGCTACACCGGCATGATGGCGGCGCCCACGGCAGCGTTGAAGCGCTGGCTCGGCCAGCTGAAGAATGACAACGCGCAGGGCGAGTTCTACCTGACCGACATCGTCGCCATGGCCGTGGCCGACGGCGTGCCGGTGCTGGGCATCGCCGCGCCGAATGAGACCGAGGTGCTGGGCGTCAACAGCCCCGTGCAACTGGCCAATCTGGAACGACGTTTTCAGCGCCAGCAGGCCGATGTGCTGCTTGAAGCCGGCGTTCGCCTGGCCGACCCGGCGCGCTTCGATCTGCGCGGCACGCTGGTCTGCGGGCAAGACGTCGAGATCGACGTCAACTGCGTGTTCGAAGGCACGGTAAGCCTGGGCGATAACGTGCGCATCGGCGCGAACTGCGTGATCCGCAACGCCGCGATTGCGGCCAACGCCCGCATCCATGAGTTCACGCACATCGACGGCGAGACGCTTGGCGTGACGGTGGGCGAAGGTGCGCTGATCGGCCCGTTTGCGCGGCTGCGGCCGGGGGCCGAACTGGCCGCTGAGGTGCATATCGGCAACTTCGTCGAGGTGAAGAATTCCACCCTGGCGCGCGGCGCCAAGGCCAACCACCTGGCCTACTTGGGCGACGCCACGGTGGGCGAGCGGGTCAACTTCGGCGCGGGCTCAATCACCGCCAATTACGACGGTGCCAACAAGCACCGCACCGTCATCGGCGCCGACGTGCATGTGGGCTCCAACTGCGTGCTGATCGCGCCCCTGACCATCGGTGCCGGCGCAACGGTGGGTGGGGGCTCGACCATCAGCAAAACCGTCGAGCCGGGGGCCCTGACTGTGGCGCGAGGCAAACAGGTCGCCATCGCCGGTTGGGTGCGACCGGCCAAGCAGCGATAATTTTTAAATCCCGAGAAGACCTTGTGGCCGCCGGGCCACCGAGAAAGCACTCAATGGCACGCAAACCTGTGGAGCTGATCGAAGACCCCGACGAGGCGTCTGCCGCGCCTGTTAGCGCCTGGCAGAGCCTTGACGACGCCGACGCGCAACACGCTCAGGCCACCCGCAGCGCGGCGCTTGAAAGCCAAGCCCTGCACCATGCCCAATGTGACGACGCCGCCAGCGCCTGCTGGTATTTGTGCCGCAGCCTCGGGTTGGCGCGTCAGCTGGAGCCGGGCGAGCCGAGCCTTGAATTGCTGTTCGAGCTGATCGGCGCGCTGGCCGACTTACCGGCCGACATCTGCGCTCAGCCCCTGCCCTCCGTCGTTGAAAGCAGCGAGCAACTGGGCATCACCGAGCTGTGCCAGCAACTCGCCATGGCGCGCGACCAAAGTCAGGTCGCCTGGGTGGACGCCGAGCTGGCAGCGCCAGTCGGCACCCTCAAGCACTGAAGCTCTAAAACCCGCTCACCGGCAGCGCCGCATCGCGCTGAATCCAGTTGGTCGGTGAATACGCGCTGCCGGCATCGGTCACATGCAGGGTGTAGGCATGGCGTGAAGCGGCCGAGCGATTCGGCGCGCTGTAATGCGGCAGCAGGCCGTGGAACACGATCAAGGTGCCGGCTTTGACCTCCAGCGGCAATGCCTCCGCGTCGGTGCCCGGCCAGGGCGTGGTGTCCAGCACCTCCATCGTGACCTGTCGCCCCTGACGCACAAAGCATTCGCGCAACACACCTTTTGGGCCCAGATGGCCACCCGGCTCGGCCCAGATGCAGCCGTTGGCGACGGTGGCGTCTTCCAGCGCAAACCAGAAGGTCGTTACCGTGATCGGATCGCTGTCAAAGAAGCTGGCGTCCTGGTGCCAGCGCACCTCGCCGCCGATGCCCGGCTGCTTGAAGATGTACATCGATTGCCAGATTTGCGGCTGGGTCAAACCCAGATCCGCCGCCAGCTCGGCCAGCTTGGCGCCGTGGGAGAACTGGCTGAAAACCGGGTCGAGATCATGCATCGCATGGCCGATCTTGTTGATCGACAGTGATTTGGGCTGGCGCAGCGCGCCCTGTTCGTCAAACGCTTCTTCCTCGAAAAAGCAGCGCACCTCGGTGGCCGAATCGAGGAAGTAGTCATCCACCTTGCGCTCCTGCTCCTGGGTGGAAAAAATCGCCCGGTTGGCGGCCGCATCGAAGCCTTCGACGATGGCCTCGGCACGCGCCCGCAAGGCAGCGATCTCGGTGGGTGACTTGAAGTCGGGCAAGACCAGGAAACCCTGATCTCGGTACAAACCTTGTTGTGTTTGATTCAGCATGGGCGACATGCTAGCGCCTTCGCCACAGTCGGGTGATTGCCATGAAGCTCCTCAAAACCATCGGCCTTCTGCTGATCGCCTTGATCACCGTGCTGCTGATCGGCGGCATGTTTGTTTCGTCCAAGTTCAGCGTCTCGCGCAGCGTGCAGATTGCCGCACCACCGGAGAAGATATTCCCGCTGGTGAATGACCCCCGCGAGTGGAAAAAGTGGAGCGTCTGGAACCAGCGCGACCCAGCGATGGCCATCATCTACAGCGGCTCGTCCTCAGGCACCGGCGCGGCCTGGGAATGGAAGAGCGAAAGCCAGGGCGACGGCAAGATGAGCTTCACCGCTGCCGAGCCGTCCACCCGCCTGGCTTACGACCTGTACTTTCCCGACTTCGGCACCACCTCCACGGGTGAGTTTCGCTTCGAGGCCAACGGCCCGGCCACGACCGTCACCTGGGTGATGAATGGCGACATGGGCAAGAACCCGCTCTATCACTGGTTTGCGCTGTTCAGCGACAAGATGGTTGGCTCCGACTTCGAGGCGGGCCTGCAGG
The DNA here is from genome assembly GCA_038327205.1 of Burkholderiales bacterium. Lineage (GTDB taxonomy): Bacteria > Pseudomonadota > Gammaproteobacteria > Burkholderiales > Burkholderiaceae_C > Paucibacter_A. The sequence goes on from JBBQKT010000279.1 coordinate 4,243, forward strand.
CGCTGAAATCGGTGGCCGAGAAGCCGTGAGGGCTACTTGAGCGTCTCGCGCAAAAACGCCATCGTCTTCGGCCAGGCATCGGCCTGCGCGCGGGCGGTGGCGGCGGGCGTGCCGCCCATCTTCATCGGCCCGGCGTTGAACTGCGTGGTGGGCGCGTAGCCATTGCCCGACAGCGGGTGGCCGGCGCCTTCGTAGACCAGGGCGACGGTGCTCAAGCCGGCCTGCTTGCGGCGCGCCTCAATGGCACGGGCCATGCCGCCTGAATCCCAGACCTGGTCGTCCATGCCGCCAATGAGCAGCACCGGGGCCTTGATGTTTTCAACCTCGATGCGGGCGGCGGCGACGCGCTCCGGGTGGGCGGCGCGGCCCTTGTCCATCGGGCGGCGGATCAGCACGTCCAGGCCCCGCGCCATCCCAGCGAACTCAGCGTCGAAGTC
>JBBQKT010000280.1:0-4669 GCA_038327205.1 Burkholderiales bacterium
GCAAAACCAAGCTGGAACAGGAGATGGAAGCCGCTGCCAAGGCCGATTGCCGCAAAGCCTATGCCGGCGCGGGCCTGCTGGCCGCCGTGCCACTGGTGCTCGATGCCGCCCGCGACAAAGGCTGCCGTTGGTAGGCCACACGCTATGAATTTACCCCACGCCGAACTTCAACAACTCTTCGCCTTCTTCAGCGCGCGGCGCTTTGCCGACATGGCTCAGCGCGCCCAAACCTTGCTGACCCAGCACCCCACCTCGGGCGAACTGTGGAAGGCACTGAGCGTCGCGCAGCAGATGCAAGGCCAGGACGCGCTGCTGGCACTGCAACGCGCGGTCGCCTTGCTGCCGAACGATGCCGATCTGCCCGGCAATCTCGCCAGCCTGCTGGCCGACCGAGGTCAGCATGCCGAGGCCGCCGCGGCCTACCAGCAGGCGCTGCGCCTGCGCCCTGCATCCGCCGCGCTGCACAACAATCTGGGCAAGGCACTGGCAGCGCTGGGCCAGCACGAACAGGCGCTGGCCAGTTACCGGCAGGCACTGCGGCTGCAGCCCGATTTCATCGTGGCGCAGCGCAATCTGGCGCGCACGCTGAACACGCTGGCACGGCCCGTCGAGGCCATCGCCGCCTTCCACCAATTGCTGAACATCGAACCGGGCCAGGCCGACACCTGGCTGCGCATCGGCCTGATTGAATTGGATAGCGGCGAGCTTCAGGCCGCTGTGGCCAGCCTGCGCCAGGCCCTGGCCCTGCAAGCCGACCACCTGCCCGCCGTCTTGAACCTGGGAACGGCCCTGTTGGCCCTGGGCGACTACCCGGCCGCAGCTGCGCAGTTTGAGCAGGCGCTCCGCCTGACCTCCGAACATGCGCCCGAACACGCCGCCGCGCACGCCGATCTGTCGCTGGCCTTGCAGGGGATGGGGCAATTTGATGCAGCGCTGATGCAGCTGCGCCGTGCGGTGGCGCTTGCGCCAGCCAACGCCCTGATCCAGGGCAATCTGGGCAAGCTGCTCAAGGATCTGGGGCGCAGCGACGAGGCGGTCGTGCATTACCGGCGCGCGGTGGCCCTGCGGCCCGATGATCTGATCGCGCGCAGTGCGCTGCTGTTTGCGTTGAATTACACCGCCGAGCCGTCGCTTGACGAGGCGCGCGGTTTCGGCAGCTTGGTCGCAACCAACGTCGCAACCAACGTCGCAACGGGCGCCGCCCTCACCTTCAGCAAACTGCCTGCCCAACGCCTGCGTGTCGGCCTCATTGCCGCGGACTTGCGTGCCCATCCGGTCGGCTTCTTCGCCGAAAGCGTGCTGGCCGAATTGAGCCAGCGGGTCGACCTGTTCGTTTACGCCAACACGCCCACGCAGGACAGCGTGACGGCGCGCATCCGGGCTCACTGCACGGGCTGGGCTGTGGTGCATGACGAGGCCGACGATGCCCTGCTTGCGCGCATCCGTGCCGACGGCCTCGACGTGCTGCTCGACCTGAATGGCCACACCGCTGGCAACCGCCTGCCCGTCTTTGCCCGCCGCGCCGCGCCGGTGCAGGCCAGCTGGCTGGGCTATTGCGCAACGACCGGTGTCGAGGCGATGGACGGCTTCATCGGCGACCCCTGGATCACGCCGCCGGCATCTCAAGCCCACTTCAGTGAACAGCTGTTATGCCTGCCGGAGACCTTTCTGTGTTTCACACCGCCCACGCTTGATCTGCCTGTCGGCCCGCTGCCGGCACTGAAGAACGGCCACATCACATTCGGCTGTTTCAACAGCCCCGCCAAGCTCAACGACACGGTGCTGGCGCTGTGGGCACGCGTGCTGAATGCGGTGCCGGGCAGCCGCTTGCTGCTCAAAGCGATGCCCTATGCCTCGCCCGATATGCAGCGTGACCTGCGGCAGCGCTTCGAGCACTTCGGCCTGTCAGCCGACCGGCTTGCTTTTGAGGCGGGCAGCACACGGGACGCGTACCTGGCGGCCTACCAGCAGATCGACATCGCACTCGACCCCTTTCCCTACCCCGGCGGCACCACCAGCATCGAAGGCCTGTGGATGGGCGTGCCGGTGCTGACCTTGGCCGGTGATAAAGCGCTGTCACTGCAAGGCGTCAGCATCCTGCAAAACATCGGCCTGCCCGACTGGATCGCGGCCGACGCCAACGACTATCTCGCCCGCGCCGTCCGGCATGCCAGCGACCTGCCCGCCCTGGCCGCCCTGCGAGGGCAACTGCGCCCTCGCCTGCTGGCTTCACCGCTGTGCGATGCGCCCCGGTTTGCGGGGCATTTTGAAGCGGCGCTACAAGCCTTGCGGGCCGGGCGTCAGTCGCCGTCGTTCACGGCGCCAGCCTGACCCAGCTGCCATCCTTGCGCAGGAAAGCTTCCGGGCTGATGGCATAAGGCAGTGTGGCGTGCAGCTTCTTTGCAAGCGGTCGCAATCCAGTCAGGCCGTCCTCGTCATCGCTGCCTGTCAGCAGCAACACATTGCGTGCCGGTAGAAAGACCACCGGCGCCCCTGCGACATCAAGCTTTTCCCACAGGCTATCAATGAGCAAGGCCGAAGCCTCGTAATTCTCGTCAAGCCGGATCATGTAGATCTTGGAGGCCCCGGTGTCCGTCATGCGCTTGATCTTGGCCCCGCCGTTGTTGTCGAAATAGCGCTTCAGGTTCTGTCGTGCCAAGGCGCGCACACCTGCCAAATCAAGCCCGAGCTCGGTCATGTTCTTTGAATTCATCATTCGAATGCCCTTGTCGCCATCCAGCGCGTAAACGACGACCAAGTCTTCGTTCAGGCGCTCGTACAAAAACGGCAGCTCGGTCGCGTCCGGCTTGACCTGCCGCACCTGCAACAACACGTCAGCAAGATAAGCGATGGGCTTGACGAGGGCCATCACCGCCGTGAACTGCGGCTTGGCGAACATATCCACGGACAGCCGCTGACTCACCAATTCAGCGATGCCTGAGCGGCCCGTGCGAAACACGTCGTAGGCATTGCCGAGCAGCATGTTCTGCTCGGTGCCATCGGGCAACTTGCCATAAATCATCAGCGGCTGCTCGACACGCCACGCCACCCCAGGTGCCTGCCGCTGTGCCTCAACCAGCATCTGCTGTGTGAATGCAGCGGCGCTGAGCGGCTCCGCTGCGGGCTGGGCGCGAACACCTGGCATGACCAACAAACTCAGCGCCAGCAGCACCGCGCCGAAACGAACCCACACTCTGGCCATGAGCCACCCTCCACCGTTGATAAAGCGGCGGAGTTTAGGCTGGCTTCAGTCATCCCCCGCAGGCATCACCTGAAGCCCTGACGGCAAACTCGCCTCGGCCGCTTTGGCCTTCGGCTTGCGCTCCCGCACCAGGTACGAATACAGCACCGGCACCACCACCAAGGTCAGCAGGGTCGAGGTGATGACGCCGCCGATGATGGCGCGGCCCATTGGCGCCTGGATCTCGCCGCCGTCGTTCAGCGCAATGGCCATCGGCAGCATGCCAAACACCATTGCCGCCGTCGTCATGATGATGGGCCGCATGCGGATCAAACCGGCCTGCAGCAGCGCCTCGGCCACCGTCGCCCCGGCCTTGCGGGCGTGGTTGGCGAAGTCCACCAACAGGATCGCGTTCTTGGTCACCAGGCCCATCAGCATCACCAGGCCGATCATCGAGAACACATTCAGCGTGGACTTGGTCACCAGCAGGGCCAGCATCACGCCGATCAGCGCCAAGGGCAGCGAGGCCATGATGGCAATCGGCTGCAAGAAGCTGCCGAACTGGCTGGCCAGCACGATGTAGATGAAGATCACCGCCAGGCCCATCGCGCCAACCAGACCGGCAAAGGCCTCGCTCTGCTGCTTGCCCGCCCCATCCACCATGAAGCTGGTGCCCGGTGGCAACTGCGTCGACTTGATGAGCTTTTGCACATCGGCATTCACATCGCCCGAGGGCCGGCCCTGCACGGCCGCATAGACCGCCTCGCGGCGCTGCAGATTCTGGCGGCGGATCACCTCGGGGTTGAACACCGGCTCGATGGTGGCGACCTGGTCAAGCGAGATCGGCGAGCCGTCCTTGGCAAAGGCGACCGGCAGCTTGAGCATCTGGTCGATCCGCTCGCGCTGCTCGCGCGGCAGGCGCAACAGCACCTCGACCTGGTTGCCGTCCGGCGTCGTCCAGTAGGTCGCCACATCGCCGTTGACGTAAGCACGCAGCGAGGCAGCGACTTGCGGCGCGGTCAGGCCCAGCTCACGAATGGCGGAGTCTTTCATGCGCACGGCAAAGGCCGGCACGCCGGGCTTGACGGTGGTGTCCACATCGACCGCGCCGGGCACCTTTTTAATCTTGGCCACCAGGTCTTGCGCCACCTGGGTCAGCACCTCGGGGTCATTGCCCAAAATAGTGATCCAGATTGGCCGGTCGAAGCCGACGCTGACCTCGACGCCGGGCAGCTTGGCGATGTCGGCGCGGATCGCGTCCTCGATCTCCTTTTGCCCCCGCTGGCGATCCTTGCGATCGCTCAGCGAGATGTTCAGCGCCGCCTGGTTGCGGCCTGTGGACAGGCCCTCGCCGGTGCTGCCGACCACGGTCGAGACGGTCTTGATCTCCGGGTAGGCCTTCAGAATTTCCTCCACCTGCAAGACCTTGTCATTGCCGCGCTCCAGGCTGGTCGCGACCGGCATGCGCAGGGTCAGCTGGGTGAAGCC
>JBBQKT010000281.1:0-4656 GCA_038327205.1 Burkholderiales bacterium
AGCGCGATGCCATTTGGGCCATCTGTGCCTAAACCCCGGCGCGAACTGGAACGCGCCGAGCAGGCTGAAAATCGTCACGCTGATGATGTGCAGCAGCACCGGCATCGGTGCGCCGAAGAAGCGCGCGTTGTCTGGCGTGAGCGGCCTGCCCCCACTGAGCGCGAGCAGACGCACCACCCCAGCGACGACCGGAATGAAGGCCAGCGCAATCAGGCTTGATGGGATGAGCCAGTCGGCTCGGCGGGAGGCAGCCATGCCCTCAAAACCAGAAGTGCAGGCCGGCCACCAGGCTGTTGGCCCGGACCCTGGTCGACAGATGGCCGAAGTCGTCGTAGTTGAGCGTCAGCGCGACATTTGACGTGGGGCGGTACTCCGCGCCAAGACCGAACAACACCGAGTTCTTGCTGCCCATCAGGTTGTTGGCTGCCGGCAGCCCGTTCGTGCCGCTGACCTTGCCGGATGACAGGCCCAATCGGCTGTGCACCGCGAACGATTCGCCCAATGGCAGTCGGCCGGTGGCCACAGCGAAGATGCTGCGGGCCTTGCCGTCTTGCTTGACGCTCGCGCTGCCGACGGTGACGCTCTCGCTGAACGAGCCCAGCGCCGCGTAACCCGCTTCGACGCCGAAGTTTTCATTGAAGCGGTAGCCGCCGAAGAGCTTGGCAGCCTGTCCGTGCTTGTCCGAGCCCTGCTGAGGCAGGGTATTGGACAGGCCGAAATTGCTGCGGCCCACTTCGACGCGGGCATAGGGCCCGACGATGCCGTCATTCGGCGCAGCCTGCACGGCCATCGTCAAGCTGCTGAGAAAAGAGAGGAAGAAAAGGGCTGATTTCATGAGACGCTCGGTGAGGTGAAATGTTGCTGGTCACCTGACCAATCAACAGAACACGAGCGTAGGGAAGGGGGGCAAATCCGTCGCCGCACTAAAGAGCGGTTCGGTGCTGTTCGGTGCTGTTCGGTGCGGGGCTGTGGTGAAAAGGGGCGGATCAGGCGGGCAGCAGCTTCAATGCCAGCGCGCGGGCCACCGCCTCGGTGCGGCGCTTGACCTGCAGTTTGTCGAAGATGTTCTGGTTGTGCCACTTGACCGTGTGCAGCGACAAGAACAGGGTCTCGCCAATGCCCTGGTTCGATTGGCCCTGCTGGATCAGCCGCAGGATGTCCAGCTCACGCTCGCTCAAGGGCTCGACCCCGATGCGTTGCAGATGGGCCAAATCAACACCCGGCGCCTCGGTCGAGCCCCAGGCCGCCAGCAGTTGCGCGGTGTAGTCAGGCAACGTACCGCGATCCGACAGTGCAGTCAGCAGGGTGGCCATCGCCTGGCCTTCATCGACAAAGGTGCGGATGAATCCATCCGGCTCACCGAGCAAAAGTGCCTCATGCAAGACCCGCAAGGCCTCGTCCCGCTGGCCCAGCGCCTGCAGCGTGATGGCTTGCGCCACCATGGCCTTCAGTGACTCGTCGGCCCGGCCCGCCTCGTCCATGCGGGCGCGGTAGGCCGTCAGCAGCGGCAGTGCCTGTTCGGCATCGCCCTGGGCCGCCAAGGCCCGGGCGGTGGCCAGCGGCAGTTGCTGCCGTTGCGCCAGCTCAAGCGCGGCCGGGTGTTCACCGCGCCGAATCAAGTCTTGCGACTGAAGGCCGGCAATCTCCTCCAGCCGGCCGGTGAACCGGCTGGTGCGGGCGGTGATGGCGGCACTCGCCAACAAGCTGCTGGCTTCGGTGAAGCGGTGGCGCACCTGGAGCACCCGCGCCGCCATGGCATCCGCGCTCAGGCCGGCGCCGGACGCCATCGGCGCTGCCAAATGGCTGCCGCGCCGGGCGTGCGACTCGGCCGCCTCCAGCTCATTCCATTCGTAGCAGATCCGCGCCAGGCCCAGGTGCGCTTCGCAAGCCACCGAGTGGCTGGGATCGGTCAACTGCTGGAGGATGTCGCGGTAGGTCCTGGCGGCGGCGTGCAGCTGGTTTTCGGCCAGCAGGATGCTGGCCAGGCCCAGGGTGGCCACCACCGCGAACATGAAGTTACCGGTGGTCTGACCGGTCGACAGCACCTGCTCGTAAGCCAGCTTTGCGGCTGCGCGATTGCCTTCAAACTGAAAGGCGACACCCTGGGCGCATTGCGCGGCCGTGCGTGCGGCCCGGTTGTGCGCAGGCAAGGTCTCGAGCGCCTGCTGCGCCGCAGCGTGAACGGCGGCCACATCGTGTTTCGCCACCGCCACCCAGGCCTTCAGCGCGGCGACCTGCCCCCAAAGATCGGTGCTCGCGGCATCTTCCGCGCAGCGCTGCAAGGCCGCCTCCGCAGCGTGCAGCTTCACCGCCATCTGGTTCGGGTAGCCCGCGAGCATCAGCGACCAGGCCAGCATCAGCCAAAGGCGGGGATGGCGGTCCAGCAGGCTGTCGGGCAGTCCCTGCAGCGCCTGAGCAACGGGGGCCATGGCGCCCCGGAAGTACAGCGGCATGCCGTCCGCGTCGATCAAACGGATCGCCCGGTCGATGTCATCGGCGGCCAGGGCTTTCTGAAAGGCCTCGACGGCCTGGCCCTGGCCTTCATACCACTCGCTGGCACGGATCAGCAGTGGCGCGGCCGGTTCGCTGCGCAGCAGGCGCTGGCGCAACAGCTCGGCAAAGAGGTGGTGATACCGAAACCAACGCCGCTCGGTGTCGAGCGGCACGACGAAGAGGTTGGCCGCCTCAAGATGGGCCAGCATGCGGTGGCCCTGATGATCCTGCATCACCGCGTCGCAGAGCGCTGGGCACATCCGGTCGAGCACCGAGGTGCGCAGCAAGAAGGACTGCACGGCCGGTGACTGGCGGTGCAGCACTTCTTCGAGCAGGAAGTCCTGCAAGAAGCGATGGGTGCCGGTGAAGGACTGGATGAAGTGCGCCCTGTCCTGGTTGCCCTGCAAGGACAGGGCGGCCATTTGCAAACCGGCCACCCAGCCCTCGGTGCGGGCCACCAGGATGTCGATGTCGGCGGCTGGCAGCTTGAGCGCCATCGTCTGCTCAAGAAACACCGCCGCCTCAGCCCCGCCAAAACGCAAATCTTCCTGCCGCAATTCGCTCAGCTGCCCCTGTGCGCGCAAGCGGGCCAGCGGCAAGGCCGGTTCATGCCGTGATGCCAGGGCGACATGCATCTGCGGCGGCAAATGATCGATCAGGTAGGCCAGCGCTTCATCGACCGGCTCGCTGGCCACCAGGTGGTAGTCGTCCAGCACCAGCAGGATGGCTGCCAGATCCTCGGCAAGCTCATTGAGCAGCGCGGTCAACACGGCGATGGCCGATGGCGGCGGTGTGGTCTGCAGCAGGGCCTGCGCATTCGTGCCGATGCTGGCATCGACGGTTTGCACCGCCGCCACCAGATAGGCCAGAAACTGCTGAACGTCTCGCTCCCCAGGGTCCAGCGAAACCCACACGCAGGGGCGCTGGCAGACCGCGGCCCATTCGGCCAGCAGTGACGACTTGCCAAAGCCCGCCGGCGCGCAAACAAGGGTCAGTTTGCGGGCCAGGCCGCTGTTGAGCTGCTCGACCAAACGTGCCCGCGCCACCGCCTGAGCCGCGCGGGGTGGCGCGAACAGCTTGGTGATCAGAATTGGCGCGGGCATCGGGCCGACTATGCCAGTCCCCTCCAACGGTTGCCTTCGGATTTCAGCCCGGCTGCCTTTGCCCACCAGATCGTTTGCAGAGCGCTCGCCCGAGGCCGCGATGTGGCTGTCTGATGCCGAGAAAAGAGTCCACAAACCTCGACTATTCAGGCAATGCCGCGTTGACGCGGCGCAAAGAATCAGCGGATGTTTGCCCAAGCCCTCGTTTCGAACTCCCGTCGCCTGATGGGCCTTGTCCTCGCTGGGGCGACCAGCCTTGGCCTGCTCGTGGCGTGCGGCGGCGGCGGTGGGGGTTCAGCCACCACCGCCATGCCAGCGGCGGCGACTGCATTAACGCCAGCAATAACGCCAGCAATAACGCCAACAACAACGACGGCACCGGCAACAACACCGGCCACGCCCGTTCCTGTCACCAGCACGCCCGCCGTCAGCAGCCTGCGCCTGGCTTTGCCGCGCCGGGGTGTGGTGGCCGCCGAACTGGGCGTGATCGTGGCCGAGGGCGATGCGCTGTCCGAGGCCATCGCGGCCGAATACCAGGCCGCCCGGGGCATCCCGGCAGCCAATGTGATCCGCGTCAAGCTGAACACCGGCGCCGAATCGATCACGGCCGCAGAGTTCGCGCTGCTGAAGGCCGAGATTGACGCCAAGCTGCCCGCCGGCGTGCAAGCCACCCTGCTGACCTGGACCGCGCCCTACCGCGTGACGGGCAGTTGTGCGATGAGCATCACCAGCGCCCTGGCCCTGGGCTTCGACCCCAAATACTGCGGCAGCGGCTGCGTGGCGACGGCCAGCTCGCCGCTGTTCGACAGCGAAACCAGCGCGCCCTGGACCGACCATCGGATCCGCCCTTCGATGATGCTGGGAGCACGCACGCTGGCCGCTGCCAAGGCCTTGATCGCCCGCGGCGTGAGCGCCGACGCCACCTACCCGGCGGGCGACGGCTACTTCGTGCGCACCACCGACGCCGCCCGCAGCGTGCGCTACACCGATCAACAGCCCCTGCCCGCACGCTGGGCCGGCACCCTGCAGCTGAACTACATCGACAACGCAGCGGGCACCG
>JBBQKT010000282.1:0-4640 GCA_038327205.1 Burkholderiales bacterium
CCAGTAATGGTCGCCGTTCTTGCGGCGGTTTTTGACCGGCGCGGACCAGGGCTTGCCGCTCTTGATGGTGTCCCACATGTCGCGGTAGGCCTCCGCAGGCATGTCCGGGTGGCGGACTATGTTGTGGGGCTGCCCCATCAACTCAGCCCGTTCGTAGCCGCTGACGCTGACGAAGCTGGCGTTGCAGTAGAGGATCCGCCCCTGCAGGTCCGTGGTGGAGACCAGCGTTTCCCCATCGGGAAACGGGAATTCTCGGTTCGTGACCGGTTCATTGAGCCTCATGTCGCCTCCAGTACGCCCCGCTTAGGGGCTGGTTGAGGATTTTCGGACCCGTCTGTCTGCCGGCCGTCATCGCTGCCCTGCACGATAACGATCAATCGTCATTGGCAAAGCGCGGCAAAGACCCGCTTTGCCGCGGCTTTTCGGCCGCTTGCCGCTCAGTCTTCGTTCTTGAACACCAGCTTGACTTCGTGGATCTGCTTTTCGCCGGAGGCTTCAAAGCGCCAGTCCATCAACGCACGGCTGACGGCCTTGTCGAAAACGCGCCGCGGCTCGGCTTCCAGGATTTCGACGCTGGTGACCTTGCCTTCGGCATCGATATTCATCTTGGCCTTGACGACGCCGGTGCTGATCGACTGCTGGGCCGCTTCGCGCGGAAAATCGGGCGGCACCTTCTTGATGACCTTGGGCGTTGCGGTGGCGCTCAGCGCGACCAGCAGGGTTGCGGCGGCGACGGCAAATCGGGATGTGATGGACATGGTGAACCTCGGAAAATTGGGGGGGGGATTTAAAAGACAGGTTGAAGCAGGCGACCAAGCAGGCGTTGAAGCAGGCGACCAAGCAGGCGCCTAAGCCGGTACCGAACGGAAGAAGCCCACAGCGTCCAGCAGGCGCCCGGAGCTGGCACTGAGTGCATCGGTGGAGCGGCTCAGATCGCCGACCAGGGTGGTGTTCTGCTGGGTGGCACGGTCAAGCTCGTTCATCGCGTGATTAACCACGCCGACACCGGCCGCCTGCTCCTGGGCCGAATGCGAGATTTCCTCGATCAGCTGGCCCATATTGTTGACCTCGTCAACCACCGAGCGGATCGTCACCCCGGCGTTGTCCACCAGCTTGGTGCCGTTCTCGACCTTGACCGAAGACTCCTGGATCAGCACCTTGATCTCTTTGGCGGCCGCAGCCGAGCGCGATGCCAGGGCCCGCACTTCGGTGGCCACCACCGCAAAACCGCGGCCATGTTCGCCCGCGCGGGCAGCTTCAACGGCGGCGTTCAGGGCCAGGATATTGGTCTGGAAGGCAATGCCGTCGATGACACCAATGATGTCGCCGATCTTTTTGGAACTGGCGCTGATCTCTTCCATCGTCGAGACCACCTTGGCCACCACCGCGCCCCCGGCCGACGCCGATTGCCGAGCCTTGGCGGCGATGCTGGCGGCACGACGGGTCAGCTCGCTGGCGCCGGTCAGGTTGGCAGCGATTTCTTCCACCGACGAGGCGGTGTCTTGCAAGCTGGCGGCCGAGCGCGCCGTGCGGTCGGACAGGTTGACATTGCTGCCGGCGATGTCGGACGAGTTTTGTGCCACCTCGCCCGCCGCAGTACTGACGCTGCTGACCACGCCGGACAGGGCGCTTTGCATGTCTTGCATGGCGCGCAGCATCTGGCTCAGTTCATCCTGGCCCTCGACGTGGATGGTCTGGGTCAGGTCGCCGGCGGCAATCGCCTCGGCAGCGGCGCGGGCGCGTTGGGCCGGCACGACGATGGACTTGGCGATCACATAGCCGCCACCGACGCCGATCACCACCGCCACCGCGACCAGCACGGCCGTCAGCAAGACCGATGAGCGGGCCAGTTCACCCCCGGAGGCGGCCAGGTCATGGGCGTTTTCAAACTGCAGGTCGACCAGGCCTTTCAAGCCGTCCTGGTAGGCCTGCTGGGCCGGGCGCAGATCGGTGATCAGGCTTTCGCGTGCTTCGTCGGGGCTGCCGTCCTGCTGAATCTTCATGAACTTGCCCAGCGAGGCGGCAAACTTGGCCTGGCGCTCACGCACCTGGGTCATCAGCTCTTTTTCCTTGGCCCCGTCCAGGGTGGCTTCCAGGCCAGAGAGTTGCTTTTCACTGTCTGCCTGGGCAGTTTCAATGGCGGCTTTTTGCTTTTTGATGGCACCGGCGGTGTCGAGCAACAGCAGATCGCGCACAGCGCGCGAGATGACGTTGACATTGCTGTCCAGCGCGTTGGCCGAGGCGATTTTGACCAGGCTGGAGTTGGCGGTGCGGTCCAGGTCCTTGGCCAGGCGACCGGCGTTTGATGCGCCGTAGCTGCCGATGGCAATCAACAAAAGGATCAGCAAGCCGTAGCTCACTGCAAGGCGGTGGCCGATACGCAACTGCGTCAATAGATTCATGGCGGCAAAGTCCTTGGGCGTCGAACATCAGAAATGGGAAGCGGGCGGATTGGTGCGCGGCAGAGCTGACAACGGGAAAGCCGTCGGATCGAACCGCATGGTCTGTGTTTCGTCAGCGACGGATCAGACTTGAGCTGGGTGTGTCCACTGATCGCCCAAACGACCGGTCTTTACCTGCGAAACGGCAACGCCGTCAGGCGAACAGATCCATTTGCCCGTCATCGACCGGCGGGCGTTTGCGCACCGTCTTGACCGGCGCGATGCCACTCTTGCGGGAGCCATGTTTGTCCTGGATGGCGGCCGCCTCGCGCTGCGCAGCCGGCGCCTGGCGCAGTCCGTAAAGCACGGTCTTGGCATGCAGCAGGGCGGCTTGTTCATCGACGATGGGCGGCGGGTAGGCAGAGCTGCCGAACTCCGGCACCCAGCGGCGAATAAACACACCCTGCGGGTCCTGGTCGCGCGCCTGTTTGCTGGGCGAATAGATGCGCAGGGTGTTGATGCCGGTGCTGCCGCTTTGCATCTGCATCTGACTCCAGTGGATGCCCGGCTCGAAATCGAGGAATTGGCGCGCCAGATGCAGGCCCGGTTGCCGCCAATCAAGCCACAGGTGGTAGGACGCAAAGCTCACCAGCAGCGCCCGCATGCGGAAATTCAACCAGCCGGTGGCGCAGAGGTAGCGCATGCAGGCGTCGACCATCGGAAAGCCGGTCTGCCCGCTCGCCCAGGCCCGGAACTTGGCTTCATTGTCCCCAGAGCCATCGCCGCGCAGGCCGTCATAGGCGCGTGCGAAGTTTTCAAACTCGATGCTCGGCTCGTCTTCCAGCTTTTGCATGAAATGGCAGTGCCAGCGCAGCCGCCCACTGAAGCTGCGCAGCGCGCGGGCGTGTTCATCCTCGCCCTCGGCGCGCAACTGGCTGATGCGGGCCTCGGTGGCCTGGTGCACCTGCCGGATCGACAGGGCACCGAAGGCCAGATGCGCGCTCAGCCGGCTGCCGCCGTCCTCGGCATTCAGGGGGCTGGACAGCGCGCGCCGGTAGTCGGCCCCGCGCTGCTGCAAAAAACTCGTCAACACCTGCTGCGCTGCAGCCTCACCGGCGACGGGCAGCGGTTGCACCGGGATGGGCGCGCTGGGCAAATCACCCAAGGCGATGCCGTTGGGCGCGTTGAATCGGTGGGGCGCATCGATCAGCGGGGCATCCATCCGCCGCTGCCAGCGTGCCGCCCAGCCGGCGCGGCTTTTCAAGCGCCGCACCACCCCGGTCTGCATGAACTCTTGCCAGCCGACGCCTTGCTCTTGGCACCAGGCCGCCACGGCGATATCGCGGCTGTAGCTCCAGCCGGGGCCGGTTTCTTCATGGCTGAGCAGTTGGTCGAACCGGTAGCTGTGCCGCAGCTCGGCCAACACCGTCAGCATTGACCCGACCCGCACCAGCAGGGGCAGGCCGCGCGTTGCCAGTTCGGCCCGCAGCGCATGCAGATTGGCCAGGGTGAACGCCAGGTGCTGAGGGGCGCATTCGGGGCTGGCCAGCCACTCGGGCTCGATGACGAACAGGGCTAGGGCCTGATCGCAAGCGGCGGCAGCTGCCAAGGGCCCATGGTCGTGCACCCGCAGATCGTGTTTCAGCCAGACCAGCGCCCTCATGTCATTCAGCCGCCGCGCTGCGATTTCAGCTTCAAGACTTCGACCGGCCTTACATCGGCCGCGGCGTTGCCCCAGGCGTTGCGCACAAAGCTGGCCAATGCCGCCTGTTCGGTGTCGTCAAGCAACCCGGCAAAGGGCGGCATGCCGTAGGGGCGCGGGTTGCCCGCCGTGGCCGGCGCATAGCCGCCGCGTTGGATGATGGCCAGCAAATTGGCCGGATTGCCCATCGTCACCAGGCGGTTGCCGGCCAGCGGGGGGTAGGCCAGCGCGCCACCCGCAAGTCGCCCGCCTTCGCCCTGCTCGCCATGGCAGGCCGCGCAATGGTCGCCGTAGAGTTTTTGGCCGATTTCGCGCAGCTTCAGCTCGGGCCGGTCGTCCACGACCTTGGCGGCTGGCGGGTGTTGCGGCAGGCTTTGCAAATAGCTGGCCATCGCCGCCAGATCGGTGTCACTGAGGTGCTGGGTGCTGCCCAGAATCACCTCGCCCATCGGCCCTAAGGCCGTGCCGTTGTCGGAACTGCCCGTCTTCAGCCACTGGGCCACGGCGGCCGGCGTCCAGCCCGCCACGCTGCCCTCGGCGGCTTGGTGCAGCGACGG
>JBBQKT010000283.1:0-4636 GCA_038327205.1 Burkholderiales bacterium
TCCGGTGGCCGCTCAGCCGCAATCTTCGACGGCGCGCCGCCCGCGGCCCTGGCCGGCATGGGTGAGCGCATCCGCCCCAGCCTGGTCGATCTGTTCATGGCGCTGACGCGCAACCCGGCCTTGCACAGCAAGTCGGCCTGACCTTCAAGGAGCTATTTCCATGACTTCACGTTTCAACACCCTGCTGCTGCGCGAATGGATGCAGCACAAGCGCGGCTGGCTGATCACCCTGCTGCTGCCGCCGCTGCTGTTCCTGGCCATCCTGCCCTTCGGCAACGTGGAGGGCATGCCGCTCGACCATCCGCTGCCGATGGCCCTGCTGATCGTGATGATCAGCAGCGCTGCGGTGTTCGGCATCAGCTATGCCAGCGCGATGTTTCAGCTCTCCGGCCTGGCCCGGCGCGACAACCAGGATCGCTCAATCGAGTTCTGGCTCTCGCTGCCAGCCAGCCACAGCGAAAGCATCGGTGCCACCGTGCTGACCCACACGGTGCTGGTGCCGCTGGCGGCGCTGGTCGTGGGCTTCGGCTTCAGCGCACTGATTGCACCCGGCGTGATCGCCAAGCAGGGCGGCATGGCGGCGCTGGCCAGCGTGCCCTGGTCCAGCGTGATGGTGGCTGCAGTACCGCTGCTGCTGCGCGCCCTGCTGGGTGTTGTGTTGATGAGCTTGTGGCTGGCGCCCTTGATGCTGATGCTGATGGCGGCCTCGGCCTGGCTCAAGCGCTGGGGCTTGCCCGCGCTGGCCCTGACCCTCGGCGTTGGCGGCGTCATCCTCGACAAGGTCTATGGCCTGCGCATCGTCTGGGATCTGCTCGATGCCCAGATCAAGGGCGCCAGCCTGGCCCTGTTCGCCGATCCCTCGGGCCTGCCCGCACAACTGCGCGATGCTCGCCTTGGCAGCGACGAAAAACTCGACACCGCCGCCTGGGCCCTGCACGACGGCCTCAGCGCACTGCAAGCCTTGGCGTCGCCGCACCTGCTCGGCGGTCTGCTTGTGGCGGCAGGCTGCTTTGCGCTGCTGGTGCTCAAGCGCAGCCGCAGCAACTGAAGGCTATCCGCCCAGCAAAAAGCCCGCATCAGCGGGCTTTTTTTCGTTCAGCCGTCGATCAAACGACTTGCGGTTTCGTCGCTGCCGCGGCCACCGCAGCGGCCGCCACCTTGGCCGTCACTTCCTTGCGAAAGCGGTTCAGTTCCTGCACGCTGGTGAAGCTGCGTTCCATCAACAGGCTCATGTTGTGCAGGATGCGCTCCACGACCTTGTTCTCCCAGATCGCATCGAACTGGATCTGCTTATCGAGCCAGTGCTCCAGCCATTCGGGATCGGGCACGCGGCTCTGGATGGTGTCGCGCGGGAACAGCTTGGCGTTGACATGCAAATTGGTCGGGTGCAGCGCCTGCGCGGTGCGGCGGGCGCTGGCCATCAGCACGCCAACCTTGGCAAAGGCGGCGCGGGCTTCGTCGCCAAACTTGACCATCGCCCGCTTCATGTAGCGCAGATAAGCGCCGCCGTGGCGAGCTTCGTCGCGGGCCAGGGTTTCGTAAATGGCCTTGATGACCGGCTCGGTATGCCATTCAGACGCGCGGCGATACCAGTGGTTCAAACGGATCTCGCCGCAGAAATGCAGCATCAGGGTTTCGAGCGCCGGGGCCGGGTCAAAGTCGAAGCGCACCTCGTGCAGCTCTGCTTCGGTGGGGCACATGTCGGGCCGGTAGCGGCGCAGGTATTCCATCAAGACCAGCGAGTGCTTTTGCTCTTCAAAGAACCAGACGCTCATGAAGGCCGAGAAGTCGCTGTCGTCCTTGTTGTCACGCAGGAACATCTCGGTGGCCGGCAGGGCCGACCATTCGGTGATCGCGTTCATCTTGATCGTGCGCGCCTGGTCATCGGTCAACAGCGTGGCGTCGAACTTGTCCCAGGGGATATCGCTGTCCATATTCCAGCGCACGGCTTCGAGTTGCTTGAAAAGTTCGGGATAAAGCATGGTTCGTCCTCCGTTGCTACAGGCAGTTTATGCCTGGAGTGTGACACCCGCAGGATTCGCCGGTGCGTCTGGGGAATTGTTCGGGTGAGTGGCCCGCCAGCGCTGAACCTGCACGGCGACCTCCGACAGCATCGTCACATAGTTCACGCCATCGACAAGGTGGCGGCGCTGTTTCAGCGTCGCGCCACGGCCACCGGCCCAGAGCTCGGTGCGGGGGTCCAGCTGCTCGCGCACGGCGGCCAAACCGCGCTGCATCACGCCCACGGGCAAATAGCCGCTGAAGCTCAGCGCCAGGATGTCGGCCCGGTGGGCCGCCACCGCGCGCGGCAGCTCTTCTTGCGGGGTTTGCACGCCCAGCCACAGGCAGGTACAGCCTTCCAAGGTCATCAAGGCCTCGGCCATCAACAGGCCCAGCCCGTGCTGTTCACCGGGCAGGGTGGTGAGCAGCACACGGGGCCGCTCGAACAGGGCCAGCGGTGCGGTGGACTGCATCGCCTGGCGCAGCACTTGCTGCATGGTCTCGGTGTAAATGTGCTCCTCGAAAACTTCCAGGTCGCCGCGCATCCAAAGCTCGCCCACCTGCGTAGTGAATGGGGCTACCACCTCAATCACAAAGGCCCTCAAGCCCTGCCGCAGCAACGCCTGCTGCAAAGCCCGCCGCAAACCGATCACATCATGCGAACGCAAAAGTGCCATAAACCGCAGCAGCTCGGAGCCCGCTTCAAAGCCGGGCGGGATCATGCGTTCGCGCACAGAAGGGATCCGCAGGGTGACCTGGCCGTTGACGCCCGCTTCGGTCGTCACGCCCGCAGCGTCCGCAGGCAGGGGCACGACTCGGCCGGGACGGTGCCCGGTGTCCAACAGTCGCTTGAGCACGCGCAGCCGCTGCACCTGCGCGGCCGGATAGACGCGCTCACCCGCCGCATCACGCAAAGGCACGGGAAACCCGTAGCGCCGCTCCCAAGCGCGCAGGGTATCTTTGCTGATGCCGGTGTCACGCTCCACGGCCGCGATGCCCAGCAAATTGAGCCAGGGCTCGGCGGCTTCGACCGGCAAGGCCGCTTCCGCGGCACCTGGCTGCAACTGACCCGGCAAGGGCACAGACGGCACAAGAGCAAGCGGCAACAATTCAGCCACCGCAACCTCGCCCATCACACCCTACGAAAACGACTTTGTCTAGGACAAACATATGACAACAACCCTTTGATCACCTAATATAGTGGCTAACAACAGGTTTGACTAGGACAAATGATGGACAAATCAGCAAAAACCCTTGGCGCTAGAGCGCTGGCCATCGCCCTGCTGGCGACCAGCTTTGGCGCGATGCAGCCGGCGCAAGCCGCCGGCAGCGCCGTTGCAGCGCCCGCCAGTGCCAGCTGCCCCGCCTTGCTGCAGCGCGATATGCCGCGACTGCAAGACGAAAAGCCGCAAGCGCTGTGCCAATACGCCGGGCGTGTGGTGCTGGTGGTCAATACCGCAAGCTTCTGTGGCTTCACGCCGCAATACAAAGCGCTGGAGGCTTTGTCGGCCCGCTACGCCGAGCGCGGCTTCGTGGTGCTGGGCTTTCCGTCGAATGATTTCGGCAGCCAGGAGCCGGGCAGCAACAAGGAAATTGCTGATTTTTGCGAGAACACCTTCAACGTCAAGTTCCCGATGTTTGCCAAGTCGCGGGTGCTGCCGGGCAAGGCGGGGGTGGTCACTACCAATCCCTTGTTCGCTGACCTGGCCAAGCAAACCGGCCAGTCGCCGAAGTGGAATTTCCACAAATACCTGATTTCCCGTGACGGCAAAGAGGTGCAGAGCTTTGCCTCCGACGTCGATCCGTCCACGCCCGCTTTCGCGCAGGGCGTCGAGCGCCTGTTGAGCAAGCCCTGATCAATGGCCAAGACCCCCGCCTTCCCGAGCCCGGTGGCGCAGACATGGAAAACAGGTCTTCAAGGCTCGGCCGGATCCAAGGATGTCGGCGCGAGCCCTCTGTCTTTGCGTGAATCGGCCCACAGCCATGCTGCGCCGCTGTTGCCATTTCTGCGCCAACTCGGCAGCGCCAAAGCGGACGCTCGCCTGCCGAAGCGCCGGGTTGCCGTCATCGGTTCAGGCATCGCCGGCCTGTCCGCTGCCTGGGCGCTGAGCCCGCAGGCGCAGGTCACGCTGTTCGAGGCGGGTGACTACTTTGGTGGCCACACGCACACCGTCGATGTGACATTGGAAGACATCACACACGGGGTGGACACCGGCTTTCTGGTCTTCAACGAGCGCACGTATCCGCTGCTGATCGAGCTGTTTGCGCAGCTGGGCGTCGAGGTGGCGGCCAGCGAGATGTCGTTCTCGGTGCAAAGCCTGGCGCACCGGCTGGAGTGGAGCGGCAGCGATCTGAACGGCGTGTTCGCGCAGCGCAGCAACCTGCTGCGCCCGGCGTTTTACGGCATGCTGGCCGACCTGCTGCGTTTCAACAAGCTCTGCACGGCACTGGCCGCTGCGGGCCAAGAAAGCGCCTTGGCACAGCCGATCGGCGACTTCCTGGCCGAGCATCGCTTCGGCACCGCCTTCCGCGACTGGTATTTGCTGCCGATGGTGGCTTGCATCTGGTCCTGCCCGACGGCGCAGATGATGGCCTTCCCCATCAGCACCCTGATCCGCTTCTGCCACAACCACGG
>JBBQKT010000284.1:0-4624 GCA_038327205.1 Burkholderiales bacterium
CCATTCAAACTGACCCTGCTCGTCCGCTGCTTTGCGCTGAGCGGCCTCGCCATGACCCTGCTGCCGCTGGCGGCAAAGGCCGAAGAGGTGACGGTGCTGGATGCCGTCATCGTCAGCGCCAAATCGGGCGCCTACGGCAAGGAGAAGAACACGGCCTCGGCCGTCGCGCCGACGCAGTCCAGCCTGCAGGCGACACAGCCGCAGTCGATCATCACGCGTGAATTCATCGAGCAGTCGGTTGCGCCGACGGCCGAGTACAGCCGCATCGTCAATATCGCGCCCAGCGTCTCGGGCGATTCGGCCAACGGCCCCGGCCTGAGCGAAACCAAGACCACCCTGCGTGGCTTCAGTGACGACCAGTACAACATCACCTTTGACGGCATCCCCTGGGGCGACACCAACAACCCGTCCCATCACTCGACCTCGTTCTTCCCTGGCGCCGTCATCGGCAGTGCGGTGGTGGAGCGTGGGCCGGGCAATGCCAGCAACCTCGGCTTTGCCACTTTTGGCGGCTCGCTGAACCTGTTCAGCAAGCAGGCGGGCAAGGACGCGGCGGGCACGGTGTTCGCCTCATTTGGCAACTGGAACACCCGCTTGATCGGCGCGTCGTATGAGACAGGCCATATCGGTGGCGAGGCCAGCGTGGCCAATGCCACCGTGCAGCTGAATGTGCAGCGGCTGCAGTCGGACGGCTACCTGACGCTCAACAGCATCAAGAGCGATAACGTCACCGTCAAGCTCGACCTGCCGCTCGGCCCGCTGTCCACGCTCACCGCATTCACCGCGATCAACCGCATCCACTACACCCAGCCCGACAACAGCAAGGGCCCGACGCTGGCCCAGGTGGCGCAGTACGGCAAGAACTTCAGCCTCAACAACGACCCGACCAGCTTCAACTTCGCCGGCTACAACCACACGGCCAAGGACACCGATTTCGAGTACCTGCGCCTGCGCACCCAGTGGTCCGACAGCTTCAACACCGAAGCCCAGGTCTACACCTATGCCTACGACAACCAGACCATCTCGTCGACCGACCCGACCGGTTTGACCAAGCCCGGCACTGTCGGCGGCGGCGTGGGCAACAAGAACATTCCCGGCATCGACAAACAGAACAAGTACCGCGTCTTTGGCGGCATCTTCAAGGGCGAAATGCAGTTGCAAAGCGGCCTGTTGCGCGCCGGTGTGTGGGTGGAAGAGTCGGACACCGACCGCCACCAGTACGACCTCGACCTGAGCCTGGGCAATGTGCGCGACCCCCGCGAAACCAAGCCCACGCCGGTGAAGAATGCCAGCGTGCTGTTCGACCAGCAGTCGCAGATCCATTCGCTGCAGCCCTTTGTCGAGTTTGAGTGGGAGCCCATCGCCGGCACCACCGTCACGCCCGGCCTGAAGTGGGTGGACATCACCCGCTCGGTCAACGCCCTGGTCAACCAGACCACCCGGCTGCCGCAGAACAGCAGCGTCAACTACAGCCAGACCCTGCCCTTCCTGACGCTCAACCAGCGCCTGGGCAGCGGCCTGGCCGCCTACGCACAGGCCGCCAAGGGCTTCCAGATCCCCGATCTGAAGTCCTTCTACATTGCCAACCCGGCCAACAACAGCAGCGCGCCACAGACCTCCACCAACTACCAGCTGGGCATCGTCGGCAAGGCGGCAAATTTGAGCTGGGACGCCGATGTCTACCGCATTGAGTTCAAGAACAAATACGTCTCCAACGGCCTGGGCGGCAGTGATGCGGCCTATGTCAACGTCGGCGGTGCGACTTACAAGGGCGTCGAAGCACAAGTGACCTATTTGATCGGCAGCGGCTACTCGGTCTACGGCAATGGCTCGATCAACAAGGCCACGGCACTGGACACCGGCAAGAAGATCTCTGGCGCGCCGAACATGACGGCAGCGCTCGGGGCGCAGTTCGCGCAGGGTGACTGGGCCAGCTCGCTGATCGCCAAGCGCACCGGCGCCGTGCACCAGCAAGACTACGACGCGACCAAGCTCGCCGCCTACGACTACTACAAGACAGCGGCCTACAACAACCTGGACCTGAGCCTGACTTACACCTTCCGCGGCCTGAACCTCGGTGCCAAGGCAGTGAAGCTGCAGCTCAATGTGTTCAACCTGTTGAACCACCAGGAAGTCACTGCCATCAGCCCGGGCAAGGTGCTGGCCGGCGATCAGTACACGTACCAGGCACCGCGCAGCGCCCAGCTGTCGGCCAAGGCGGAGTTCTGATGCGCGCGCCGGGGTTGATGGGGTTGATGGGGCTGGTGTTGGCGTTCGGCCTGACCGCCTGTGCCCTTGCACCATCGTCTCCGGCCGTTGTTGTGACTGTTGATGTGACTGTTGCCGAGCCCGTTGAACTGGCCTGGACCCAGTTCAGCGCCGACCAGGGCTGGGTCGTCCGCGCTGTGGCGGCGGTGGGCGCTGAATGCCCATCGCTGCGCTGGGCGGGTGGCAGCGCGGTGATGGCGCTGCGCAGCGCGCCGGGCGAGGTGGCCTCGCGCGAGGCAGGCGGCGCGTCGGCCCGATTCAATGCCGCCAGCTGCGAGGCGCCCTGGCCCGTCGGCGTGGCCAAGCTGCAGGTCGGTGAGCGCCTGCAGCCCTTGCTGGCGCCGGTGGCCGAGCCCCGGCGCATCGTGCTGGTGGCCGACACCGGCTGCCGCATGAAGCAGGCGGACAAGGCGTTTCAGGCCTGCAACGACCCGCTGGCCTGGCCGTTCGCCCGCGTGGCCGCCGCTGCGGCGGCGCTGAAGCCGGATTTGATCGTCCACATCGGCGACATCCATTACCGCGAGAGCCCTTGTCCCGCCGATCAACCCGGCTGCGCCGGCAGCGTCTGGGGTTACGGCGAAGACGCCTGGCGGGCCGACTTCTTCAAACCCGCCGCGCCGTTGCTGGGTGCCGCCCCCTGGGTGTTCGTGCGCGGCAACCATGAAATTTGCAAACGCGCCGGCGCCGGCTGGGCACGCTATCTGGATGCATCAGCACTGGCCGCCGACCGCCGCTGCGAAGACCCGACGCTGGACGATGCGGCCAACTTCACCGCGCCCTATGCCGTGCCGCTGTCGGCCGACTGGCAGCTGATCGTGTTCGATTCCTCGGCGGCCGTGGACCGGCCTTACCGCAGCGACGACCCGGTGTTTCAGCGCTATGCCGCGCAGCTGCGCCAGGTGCAGGCCCTGGCCCGTCAGCGGCCGCACAACATCTTTCTCAACCACCATCCGGTGCTCGGCTTCGAGGCCTCGGCCAACGGCCATCCGAAGCCGGGCCATGCCGGGCTGCGTTCGGTGATGGCAGCGGTGGAGCCGCAGCGCCTGTTCGCCCCGGCGGTTGACTTGGTGCTCAACGGCCATGTCCATTTGTTCGAGGCTTTGAACTTCGCCAGCGACCACCCGGCCACCGTCGTGCTGGGCAACTCAGGCTCGGCGATGTCGGGCCATCTCGACGCGGCCGAGGCGCTGGGCGCCGAACCCGCGCCCGGTGCGCGGATCACGCAGTTCAGCACCCACCGCAGCTACGGCTTCGCCACGCTGGACCGTACCCAGCGCGGCTGGACGCTCACCGCCCGCGACACCGCCGGCGCGGCGCTGACTGTCTGCGCGCTCGAGGGTGCGGCGATGCAGTGCCGCCCGGCCCAGGTCAAGCCCTGATCGCCCGCCAGAACAGCTGCGGTTCGCCCGCCACGAGTTGCCGACGAGCGCCAAGGTGTCGCAGCGTACAGACTGCGGACCCTGATGCGAGTATGGTTAATGCCATGGTTTCACCGAATATCGACTGGGGCCCCCGACTCATCAACCCGCTGCGCTGCGCCGCACGGCTGGCCGTCCTGGCGACGCTGGGCGGCTGCGCCGCGCTGCCTCCGCTGCAGCCGTCAGTGCGGCCGGTCGACGTGCCACCGGTCTGGTCGGGCGCCGAGCTGGCAGGCACCCAGCTTGCCGCGGTTGACGACGCCTCGCTCGTCCAGTGGTGGGACCGTTTCGGCGATGCCCAGCTGGCCGCCCTGGTGCGTGCCGCCCTGCAGTCCAACCCCAGCGTCAATGCGGCGCAGGCGGCGCTGCAGCAGGCGCGGGCGCAGCGCGATCAAGCCGCCGCCGGGCTGTGGCCGCAACTGGGCTCGTCCGCCTCGGCCCAGCGCGGCACGGCGGGCGGCCAGAGCACCGGTAACCGCTTCCAGGCGGGCCTGGATGCCAGCTGGCTGCTGGATGTTTTCGGGGCGAGCCGAAGTGCCGTGGTGGCGGGCGATGCGAATGTGGGCGCCAGCGCGGCGAGTCTGGGCGAGCTGCGTGTGCAGCTCGCCGCCGAGGTGGCGTTGAACGTGCTGCTGCTGCGCAGTGCCCAAGCCCGGCTGGCGATCGCGACCCAGAACCTGGCCAGCCAGCAGGAGACCCTGCAGATCACCCGCTGGCGCGAACAGGCCGGGCTGGTCACGGCGTTGGAGTCGGCCCAGGCAGGCGCCGCTGCGGCGCAGACCGCGGCCCTGCTGCCAACCCTTGAGACCAGCATCCGCCAGACGCAACACGGCCTGGCGGTGCTGACCGGCGAAGCACCGGCTGCCTTGCTGTCCAGCTTGGCCGCCACCCGCCCCCTGCCGCAGGCGGACGACCAGTTGGCGCTGGCGATCCCGGCC
>JBBQKT010000285.1:0-4605 GCA_038327205.1 Burkholderiales bacterium
GGCATCTGGCGCGATGACCTGCCGCTGCGGCCCAGCGTCAACGGCCGGCGGCTGGGCATCCTGGGCCTGGGCCAGATCGGCCGCAAGATCGCCCGCCGCGCGGCCGGCTTCGACATGCAGCTCGGCTATCACGGCCGCACACCGCGCAGCGACGCGCCGGCCGAGTGGCGCTACTTCGACAGCCTGCTGGGTTTGGCGCACTGGGCCGACTTTTTGGTGGTCGCGGCACCGGGCGGCGCGTCGACCAAGCATCTGGTCAATGCCGAGGTGCTGGCAGCGCTGGGGCCAAGCGGCCATCTGGTCAATATCGCGCGGGGCAGCATCGTCGACACCCAGGCGCTGGCCACCGCGCTGGCCGCCGGCCAGTTGGCGGGCGCGGCACTTGATGTCTACGAGGGCGAGCCACAGCCACCACAGGCCCTGCTGGGGTTTCCGAATGTGATCCTGACCCCACATATCGCCGGCTGGTCGCCGGAGGCGATCCAGGCCACGATCACGCTCTTCCTCGCCAATGTGGATTGCTGGGCAGCCGGCCAGCCGTTGCGCTCACCCGTCTGAATCCAGAAAATATTTTCTAGACATTTTGTTCTAGAACATTTATTCTGCAGTCATGCCGAAGCCATCAAAGTTGCAGACACCTGCGATGCCCCGCCCCACCGCCGCCGAGTTGAATCTGCTGCGCGTGCTGTGGCGCATTGGCACGGCCGACGCCAAGCAGGTGCATGAGGCGCTGCTGCCGGAGCAGCCCGAGGCCAGCTACGCCACCGTGCTGCGCCAGTTGCAGCTGATGCACGGCAAGGGCCTGCTGAGCCGTGACGAAAGCCAGCGCCCGCAGCGCTATGCCCCGGCACATGCGCAGGACAAGCTGCAAACCCATCTGCTGAAGGACCTGATTGCCAAGGCCTTTGCCGGCTCGGGCAAGGCCTTGGTGCTGGCAGCGCTGAAAGGCCATGTCAGCGCCCAGGAGCGGGCCGAGATCCAGCAGTTGTTGTTGGGTGGAAAAAATCAAGGTGGCAAGAATCAAGGCGGTGAAGTGTGATGATGCTGGCCCTTGACGAGGTGCCGCTGTTTTTCTATCCGGTGGTCTGGCGCTTGTCGCTGACTGCCCCGTCATCAATTTCCACGCCACCCAATTTAGTTTTATCCGCCCAAGGAGGCTCTTTGTTCAAACGTGTCGCAAGACTGCTGCTGGCGCCCCAGCCCCAACGCACCGCCACTTGGCAGCTGGCCCTGCCCGCCCTGATGTTGGCTTGCACCAGTCAGATCGTTCAGGCCGGCAGCGCGCAGATCAGCAGCGGCAAGGTCACGCTGGCTCCCGTATCTCAACCCGTTACCTCACCTGAAGTACCGGTGAGCGCCCTGCTCAACCTGCCGCTGAACGCTCGCCATGTGCTGGTGCTGGAACAAGGCTCGGGCCGGGTCGTGATGGCCAAAGATGCGGATGTCGTCGTGCCCATCGCCTCGCTGACCAAATTGATGACGGCGATGGTCCTGCTCGACGCCAAGCTCGACCTCGCCGAGCCGCTGCGCATCGCCCCCGAGGATGTGGACACGCTCAAGCACAGCCTGTCGCGGGTGCCGGTCGGCGCACAGATGACGCGCGGCGCGGCGTTGAAGCTGGCCCTGATGTCGTCTGACAACCGCGCCGCCGCTGCGCTGGCACGCACCTATCCCGGCGGCAACAGCGCCTTCGGCCAGGCGGTGCAAGCCAAGATCCGCAGCCTGGGCCTGACGCGCACCGCGATCAGCGAGCCGACCGGCCTGTCACCGGCCAACACCTCGACCGCCAACGAGGTGGCCAAGATCGTCGCCGCAGCGTCCCGCTATGCCGAGATCGCCCGGATCACCAGCGACAAGCAGGCGCAGGTGCCGGTCAACGGCCGGCCACGCGAGCTGCACAACACCAACCGGCTGGTGGGCGGCAAGGGCTGGGACATCCGCCTGTCCAAGACCGGCTACACCGAGGAAGCCGGCCGCTGCCTGACCATGCTGGTCAAAAGCGGCGCCCGCCTTTTCACCGTCGTGCTGCTCGACGCCGACGGCTCGGCCCAGCGCCTGCGCGATGCCGTGCGAATCCGCCAGTCGCTGGCCAAGCTGCCGATGCATTGAGGGTGCCGATGCAGCGCCGCCGCTTGCCGGCAAGGGCAGCGCCCGGTTCGCGCATCTCCACGGCCGAGCAAGCCCCTCCCGAATTCGCCCGGCGCTGGGAATGGATGGCGCGCCATGCGCGAGATCAGCTTGAGGGGCGTCTATCATTGGGAACTTTTCTTCGGTGACGACACCCATGACCACCTCCGCCAAAGCTGTGCCCAAGCGCCCGACGCGAGCGAAAAAAGCCGCGGCTGGTGCCGATGCCGTGAAGGCAAAGTCGAGGTCGGCAGGCGGCAAACGGGCCAAGAGGTCTGGCACCAGTGTTGCCATTGCCACCGAGCTGGCACCGGCCGTCGCCATCGCCTTGCTGGATAAGACCGAGCAAGCCCCCGGTGATCCCACGCCTGCGCTGGAATGTCTCGCCGCTGCGGCGGCACCGTCGGAAACCAGCGGCATGGTGCGCGTGCAACTGCTGTTCGAGAACGGCGCGGTGCTGCCGGTCGAAATGAGCGCCGAGGCAGGCGCAGCGCTGTCCAAGGGCTTGTCGGCGGAGCTGCCCGGAAAGTAGTGGGCATGCCAGGGCGACGGGTTGGCTAACGCCGTGCCCCCCTGAACAGGGCCGCGAGATGCCGAGGTTTTGGCCCTGACAATGCGCCGGATGCGCTTCACAACTCCCACTGATGAATCTTGAACGTCGGCGCCAGACGCTGGCGCTGCTGGTTTCCCTGCTGGTCCATGCCCTGCTGCTGAGCCTGACCTTTGGCGGCCAAGGGCTTGGGCTGCCGGGCTTCGGCCTGCCCTGGCAGGCCCGACGGGCCGAAGCGCCCGCGCTGCGCGTGGTGCTTGTTCCGGCCCAAGCTGCTGCACCGGCAGCGCTGCAGCCCCTGCAAGAAGCACCCGACGTGCAAGTGCCTGCTGCGATGGCACGGCCCTTGACCGCCGCCACCATCCCGCCGCTGCCCACACCCGCTGCACCCGTTGCAGCCGTTGCAGCCACGCCTGCACCAGCCGCTTTGCGATCCGAGCCCCCCACTGAGACAAGCCCACCCCCTGCCCCCAAGCCCGCCGTGATCGCCTTGGCGCGGCCCGACGATGCCGCCTGGGTGGTGCCAGCCGCGCCAGCCCCAAGCGCACCGATCCCGGACCTGAATCCGAACCCCGACTCGGCGCTGCAAGAAGCACGAGAGCGGGCCGCCGAACTGGCAAGACTTGATCGCGCCAGGCAAGAGGCACGTGAGCAGGCAGCACAGCAAGACGCCGCCCGCCAGGACGCGGCAAGGCGGGAGGCTGAACGCCAGGACGCGGCAAGGCAATCCGCAGCACGGCAGGAGGCGGTTCGACAGGACGCCGCCCGCGAGGAGGCAGCGCGAGCAGAGCTCGCACAGGCTGAAGCGGCGCGGCTGGAGGCGCAGCGCCAGGAGGCCGCGAGACAGGCCGCAGCCCGCCAAGAAAAATCAAGACAGGACGCCGCTCGGCAGGAGTCGGCAAGGGCCGAAGCCGAACGGCTGGACAACGAACGCCAGCAAGCGGCAAGACAGGCCGCTGCACGGCAAGACGCTGCGCGCCAAGACGCCGCACGTCAGGAGGCCGCGCGCAACGAGGCCGCAACAAAGCTGGCCGATGCACGGGCGGCCGACATCCAGGCAGCCGCAGAAAGCCGGGAGGCCAAGCTTCGGGCCATCGGGCGACAGCTGAACGAGGAGGCCGACCGGCGGGATGCGGCAGCGGCAGCAGCAGCGGCTGCGGCACGCCAATCACCGTCGACCCTGCCCGCCACATCAAGCAGCGCACGCCGTGGCCGGCTGTTCGGCCGCACCGATGCAAACGCAGAACTTGTTTTGTACGCCGAAGCATGGAGCCGCAAGATCCAGCTGAACATGGGCTTCGACATGGTCCGTGAGGCCGCCAAGCAGCCGCACAGCGACCCCCTGGTGACGGTGGCCATTCGCAGTGATGGCTCGGTGGAGTCGGTCAGCTTTGTGCGCTCCAGCGGCGTGCCGGCCATTGACGAGGCGATCCGCCGCATCGTGCTCAGCCAGGCGAACTACCCCGCCTTCCAGCCGGCCCTGGCGCGGGAGTACGACGTGGTCGAGATCCGCCGAACTTGGCATTTCGACATGGCGATTCGGCTGTACTGACGCGGTCTTAAATGATGGGGGTCGCCCTCAATGCCTCCAGGCGTCGGTGCTCGGCGTCCTCCGGGTCGGGCCCCACGCTTTGGCGGGCTTGCAGGTAGCGGTTGCTGAACACATCGAGGTAGGCGGCCAGCGTTTGCGCCGCCCGCCGCTCACCGGCCAGGGCCAGACACAGGGCTGCCACCTCGGAGGTACAGAAGTGGTGGTCGTGGGTGGAGCGGCGCAGGCGGTAGCGCGACAGCTGCTCGGGCTGCAGGCTCAGCACCGGCAGCCCGTTCAAGTAAGGGCTTTTGCGGAACATCTTGCGTGCCTCGGACCAGGTGCCATCGAGCAGGATGAAGAGCGGGCGTTTTTCCCGCTCGTCGGACGGCGCCAGGGC
>JBBQKT010000286.1:0-4603 GCA_038327205.1 Burkholderiales bacterium
CAGCGACCCGCCGTGACAAGCCATCATTACGGCCCTGCCCAACAGCAGCAGTCGTTTCATCGGCCCACCCTCATGACCATGATGAACGTTCAGGTCGCTCGTTCAGCTCTGTTTGCGCCAGAGCTCATCCAGATTCGTAAAGCCCCAATCGGCCGCCAGTTCGCGACCGGCGATGCGGTCGTTGGTATCACTGCGCGACAGGTCCAGGGTCAGCAGCGGGATCGGCATTTTTGACTTCGTCGAGAAGAACACTTTCACCCGTGGTGCCACAAGACTCGCCTGGTTTTGCTCCAGCACCACCGCCAGGCGACCCGATTGCAACTTCACCAAGGTGCCCACCGGGTAGATGCCCACGCACTTCACAAAGGCCTGAAAAACCGCCGGATCGAACTGCCCCGTCCACTGCGCCATGCGCTGGATCGAGCCGGCCGGATCCCAGGCCGCCTTGTAGGGCCGCGTGGAGGTGATGGCGTCATACACATCGCACACCGCGCCCATGCGGGCCATCAAGCTGATCTGCTCGCCCTTGAGCTTGCCCGGATAGCCTGTGCCATCGAATTTTTCGTGGTGGCGCAGGCACACGTCCAGCACCTCGTCGGGCACCGCGCCGCCACTTTCCTTGAGCACCTGGTAGCCGCGCTCGGGGTGCAAGCGCATCACACCAAACTCGGCATCGCTCAGCGCGCCCGGCTTGTTGAGGATGTCCAGCGGCGTGGCCATCTTGCCAATGTCGTGCAGCAGGCCGGCGAAGCCCGCAAGTTGGGTCTGCTCGGCGCTCAGGCCGAGTTGGCGTGACAGCGCCACCATCAGCGCGCAGACCGCCACCGAATGCATATAGGTGTAGTCATCCTTGGTCTTGAGCCGCGCCAGGCTGATCAGGGCCGACGGGTTGCGCTCAATAGACTGCCTCAGCTCGTCCACCAAGGGCAGGCATTGCTCGACATTCACCGCGTGACCCAACCGCGCTTCGCCAAAAAGAGCGGTCACTGCCTGACGCGAGCGGTTCACGATCTGGGCGGCGCGCTCCATCTCATCGGCCATGCTGACTCGTGCAGGGGCTGGAGCCCGGGTCGGCACAGGGGCCGCCGGGGCTTTCACCGCCACTGCTACCGCCACCGCAACAACGGGCGCCAACTCTGGCTCTTCGGTTGGCACAGCGTTGACGTCAACGCCCAGCGTGACATCAATCCAAACATCAGGTACGCCGCTGGCCCGCAAAGCATCGAGATCCGCCTGCTCGCGCAGCACGAACTTGGTCTTCCAGAACGGATGCGACAGCCATGAACCTTCCATCGATTGGAGGTACATGCCCAGCTGAACTTGCGCGGTAGGGATCTTTTTAAGCATCAAGTCGCCGGACAGCCCTTGTTACGTTTGAGCAATACTTCCTGCCATGAGTATCGGGCCAGTGATCCCGCGACCGAGATGGGATCTGACATAAAAAAACCGCCTATCTGACCGGCGGTTTTTTGAATCAACCCACAACCGTTCAGCGGAAGCGGCTTTGCGGCACGGTGCGCAACTCGCTCGGCAATGAAGCCAGGTAACCGGCGATTTCCTTCAGCTCGGCATGGCTGAACTGCTTGACCTGCCCCGCCATGATGGCGTTGCCGCGGCCCACTTGCGGGTTGCCTTCGATCTGATAGGACTTCAGCGCCACATTCAGGTAGTCACCATGTTGGCCGGCCAGCTTGGGGTAGCTGCCGTCAATCGGCTTGCTGAAGTTGGCACCGTGGCAGGACACGCAGGCGCCCTTGCTGAGCAACTCGGCCACCTTGGCCGACGGGGCGATCACGGCCTCCGGCACGGCGGGCGCGTGGGCTTGGTCCGCATAGAAAGCAGCCAGGTCGGCAATGTCTTGATCGCTCAGCGAGGTCGCGATGCCGCGCATCGACGGATGTTTGCGCTCACCCTTGGCATAGGCGGTCAGCGCGGAGGCGATGTATTTGGCGTTCTGGCCTGCAATCATCGGTACCTTGTGCACTTCCGGAAAACTGGCCTGGTAGCGCGGGATGCCATGGCAGCCAATGCACATACTGGCCTTCTTTTGGCCGGCGGCGGCGTCTTGGGCGAATGCGCTGCCAAATCCGATAAAGGCGGCCAAAGCGAGCGAGATTTTCAGCAGTTTTTTCATGGTCCCGGGGATCGTGGTCAGAGTTCGACCGAGATTATAGGGGCCACCCTTATACTGAAATTACCCTGTTACGGAACACCCCCGCCACCATGAAATTCGAAGGCTCGGACCACTACATCGCCACCGCTGATTTGCAGTTGGCCGTCAACGCTGCCGCCGTGCTGCAACGCCCCCTGTTGGTCAAGGGTGAACCTGGCACCGGCAAGACGATGCTGGCCGAAGAAGTCGCTGCCGCGCTGGGCATGCCCTTGATGCAATGGCACATCAAATCCACCACCAAGGCGCAGCAAGGCCTGTACGAATACGACGCGGTGAGCCGGCTGCGCGACAGCCAGCTGGCCGGCATCGAAGGCACGGCCAAAGTCAGCAATATCGAGAACTACATCGTCAAGGGCGTGCTCTGGCAGGCGTTTGAGTCCGACGTGCCGGTCGCCCTGCTGATTGACGAAATCGACAAAGCCGATATCGAATTCCCGAACGATTTGCTGCGCGAAATCGACCGCATGGAGTTTTATGTTTACGAGACGCGCCAGCTCATCAAGGCAAAGCATCGGCCGCTGGTGATCATCACGTCCAACAACGAAAAAGAGCTGCCCGACGCGTTTCTGCGCCGCTGCTTCTTCCACTACATCAAGTTCCCCGACGCGGCGACGATGCAGCAAATCGTCGACGTGCACTTCCCCGACATCAAGAGTGAAATGCTGGCCGCCGCGATGCGCACCTTCTTCGAGGTTCGCAATCTGCCGGGCCTGAAGAAAAAACCGTCCACCTCCGAGTTGCTCGACTGGCTGAAGCTGCTGGTGGCCGAAGACATCCCGACCGAGGCACTGCAGGGCAAGGACGACAAGGTCACGATCCCGCCCCTGGTCGGCGCGCTGCTGAAGAACGAGCAAGACCTGACCCTGTTTGAAAAGCTGGTGTTCATGCAAAGGCAAAACCGCTGATGACCGTGGAGTCGTCGGCGGATATCCTGGCGCCGGTCACGCTCACCGGCGAGCATGCCCGGCTTGAGTTCCTGAGCGTCCAGCACACCGACGGCCTGAAAGCTGCCGTCGGCAATCTGTGGCGGCTGCGGGTGACTGCCGTGCCCCAGCCGGACGGCCTGGCGGCAGAGATTGAGCGACGCCTGGGCCTGCACGCCAAGGGTGGGATGCTGCCCTTCACCGTGTTCGACGCGGCGGGCGAGGTCGCCGGCATGACCACCTTCATGAACATCGACGCGGCGAACCGCCGGGTCGAAATCGGCAGCACCTGGGTTGCCGAACGGGTGCAGCGCAGCCCCGTCAACACCACGTGCAAACTGCTGCTGCTGACCCATGCGTTCGAGACGCTGGACTGCATCGCGGTGGAGTTCCGCACCCACCGGCTAAACACCCCAAGCCGCCGCGCGATTGAGCGGCTTGGCGCGCAGCTCGACGGCATGCTGCGGTCCCACAGCCGCAGCGCTGACGGCAGCCTGCGCGACACGGCGGTCTACAGCATCACAGCGGCCGAATGGCCGACGATCAAATCCCATCTGCAATGGCAACTGGAAAAGCCCCGGAACCCCTGATGAGCAAAAATTTCAGTGTTGAAGCCCTCTGGCAACTCGACCGCGTGGGCGCACCCAGCGTGTCACCCGACGGGGCGCAGGCCGTCGTCAGCGTCACCCGCTACGACATGGACAGCAACAAAGGCGCCTCCGCCCTGCATCTATTGTCCACCCTGGGCGGCGATGCAAGGCGGCTGACCCATGCCGGCGAAAAAGATGGCGCGCCGCAATGGAGCCCCACCGGCGAGCTGATCGCCTTCGTGGCCAAGCGCGAGCAAGAAGGCAGCAAGGACGAAGAACCACAGCTCTATGTGATGCCACCCGACGGCGGCGAGGCGCGCCGCGTCGGGCTGATCGCCACGGGGGTTGATGCCTTCAAATGGTTCCCCGACGGCCGCCGCATCGCCTATGTCTCCTGGGTCTGGCCCGAGTTGAAGGGCGCTGTGGCGCAGGCCAAGGCACTCAAGGCATTCAAGGCCAACAAAGCCACCGGCTACGTGACCAGCGAGGCCGTCTACCGCTTCTGGGACCACCACATTCCGATGGGCCGCGTCGCCCATCTGCATGTGCTGGACCTCGAGACCGGCAAGTCGCGCGATCTGTTCGAGGGCACCGACTTCGAGCTGGCCCGCAGCGAACCGGACGCGACCACCTTCGACGTCTCACCCGACGGCCGTCGCGTCGTCTTCAGCTTTGACCCGGCAGCGGAGAAGCGTCTGGGTCAAAGTTTCGCGCTGGCCGAGGTGACGCTCAAGTCAGGCCAGATCCGCACCCTGCTGCAAGACGCCGACTGGGACTGCCAGGCGCCGCGTTACAGCCACAGCGGCGCGCACCTGGCGTTTCTCGCCAGCAACCTGGGTGTCAAGCACACGATGCCGGCGCAATTGGCCGTGCTCGACACCCACGGCCAATGGGCCGTGCTGTCCGGCGACTGGGAC
>JBBQKT010000287.1:0-4593 GCA_038327205.1 Burkholderiales bacterium
CGATGTCGCGCCGGAGTCGAGCAAGACGCGGCCGTTCGCGTCGGTCACATAGATGCGGAAGTCCAGCGACTGCTTGCGCAGGCCCCAGATCTGCGCGTCGACGGGCCGCTGCGCATAGTCCTGCACGCGCTGGGCAAAACGGCTGCCGCTCAGATCCGAGCCGGGCTTCAGCGCGGCCAGATCGTCCTGCGCCAGCTCGGCCAGCAGATTGGCCGTGTCC
Source organism: Burkholderiales bacterium (assembly GCA_038327205.1). Classification (GTDB taxonomy): domain Bacteria; phylum Pseudomonadota; class Gammaproteobacteria; order Burkholderiales; family Burkholderiaceae_C; genus Paucibacter_A. The sequence continues at coordinate 221 of JBBQKT010000287.1, forward strand.
ACCATGATGTCTTCCATCACCTCGCGCACACTGGGTTTGACCTCGGCCATGAAGACGCGCAGCAGGAAGAAGGCCGTCAGCCCGGTGATGAGGAAGAAGCCGAAGAACAGCCGCAGGCCAAGGCGCATGGTCAGTGCAGCGAATAGCCGAGGCCGCGATGGGTGCGGATTGAATCCTCCTCCGGCCGCACGGCCCGCAGCTTGGCGCGCAAGGTCTTGATGTGGGTGTCCACCGTGCGGTCGGCGCTGTCGGCATCGGCCCCCCAGACGGCATCGAGCAGGGCCTCGCGCGACTGAATACGCGTCGGTGCCGCCAGCAAGCGCATCAGCAGACCCAGTTCGCGGCGGGTCAGGTCCAGCAGTTCGCCGTGGAAGCGGATGCGCGAGCCCTCGGCCTCGATGACAAAGCCGGTGCTCGCCGCTGCTGCAAGCGACACGGCAGGGGGTGCGCGCCGCAGCAGCCCACGCACCCGTGCCACCAGTTCACGCGGGCTGAAGGGCTTGGCCAGGTAGTCGTCGGCGCCCAGCTCCAGGCCCAGCACGCGGTCGATTTCTTCGCTGCGTGCGCTCAACACAATCAGTGGCAGGCGACGCTGGGCCTCGGCACCGGCGCGCAGTTCGCGGCACAGGTCGAGCCCGTTGCCATCCGGCAGACCCACGTCGAGGATCAACAGATCGGGCAGCCGCTGCGCCAACGCCGCCCGTGCCTCATGCAGCCAGGCGCAGTGCTGCAACTCAAACCCCTCGCGCTGCAGGGCGAAGACCACCGTCTGCGCAATCGCCGGGTCGTCTTCCAGCAATAGCAGGCGCGGCTTCAAGTGCCCAGATGCGAAGCCAGCACCGGGAACAACTTCATCAGCCCGTCCGCCAGCAACTCCACCGCCAGCGCGGCCAGGATCAGGCCCATCAGGCGGGTCATGATGTTGATGCCGGTCTGGCCCAGCACCTTGGCGATGCGGCCCGAGGCGGAGAAAACCGCATAGGTGACGATGGCCACCACCACGCCATAGCCGACCAGGATCGCCACCTCCCACCAGTGGCGGGTTTTTTCGGCGTAGATCACCATCGTCGAGATCGTCGCCGGGCCGGTCAGCAAGGGAATGGCCAGCGGTACGACGGCGATGCTGGCACCGGCATCGACCTTGTTCTCGCCCTCGACCACATCATCCTTGCCACTCTCCGCCGGTTGCGCGTTGAGCATTTGCAGCGAGCTGATCAGCAGCAAGGTGCCGCCACCGACCTGAAAACTCGCCAGCGAAATGCCAAAAAACTCGATCACTTTGAGCCCGGCGATGGCGCTGACCGCGATCACCACAAAGGCGGTGAAGGAGCTGACGAAGATGGTCTTGCGCCGCTGCAGCTTTGAGAAGCTGCTGGTGAAATGGATGAAAAACGGCACCACGCCGATCGGGTTGACGATGGCCAGCAGGGCGACGAGGGGTTTGTAAATATCCATGGTCAGGATTGTGAAGCGCGTTGTCAGGCGCCATCCGCCAAATTGCGCAGGTAATCCAGGCCCAGCGCGGCACGCGGGCCATACCAGCTGAGCAGTTCGCCGTCCACCAGCGCCACGCTCGCCCGCGGGCACAGCGACTGCGCCAGCGCCAAATGCTCGGCGCCAAAGCGGTAGGGCTCGGAGCTGAGCAGCACCCGGTCGATCTGCGCCAGCCAGGGCTCGTCGCCGTTCAAGGCCGGATAGCGCGCCGCGCCGCTGTCGCCACCGTCCAGCGCCGGCCAGGTCTGCCAGCCGACCTCGGCCAGCATGCGGGCGATGTAAGTGTCGCGCGCCACCGTCATCCAGGGCTCGCGCCAGATCAGGTAGAGCACACGTTGCGGTGGCCAAGCCTGGCTGCGGCAGCGGGCCAGCGCGGTTTGCAATTCACCAAGCAGTGCGTCACAGCGCGCGGACACACCGGCCAGCGCACCGAAGTGCTCGCGCATCTGCTCGATCAAGGCCGCGTTGTCCTCAGGCGACTGCGGGTGGGTGACGATCACCGTCGGCACGAACTCGCGCAGCGCGTCGGCGGTCTCGCGCCGGTTCTCGTCCACATTGACGATGACGTGGGTGGGGGCCAAACGCCGCAGCTTGGGCAAATTCACATCCTTGGTGCCGCCGACCTTGGGCACGGCACGCAGCGCCTCGGCGGGATGGATGCAAAAGCCGGTGCGGGCGACCAAATATTGCCCTAAGCCCAGCGCCACCAACAGCTCGGTGATGCTGGGCACGAGACTGGCGATCCTAGGCGGCGTCATCGGCTTGCAGCGCCAAGTAAACGGCGCAACAGCCGCGCAAGTAAATCAAGGTGGGCAGCACCAGGGCCAGCACAAACACCACGCCGCCGCCGACCAGGGCGGCCACACCCAGCGGGGTGGCGGCCACCGGCGCACCCGCTGCACCCAGGCTGCGCAGCCCGTAGCCAAACAGCCCGGCGGTCAGTTGCTGGGCCGGCACATCCACACCAGCGCCCCACACCGCCAGCAGCGCCAGCGCCCGCCCGCCGCTCAGCACCACGAAGCTGGTGGCCGCCGTCACCGCACCGGTCAGGGCCAGCACCGCCGCCATCAACAGTGCGGCCTCGGGCAGGCCGTGGCGCAGCTGCCGCCAAAGCATGCCGAAGCTGGCCAGCGCGCTGTGGCCGGTCCAGACTGAGGGCCCGGTCAGCGGCCCCACCAACACGACGCCGGCCAGGGCCATCAGGCCGAGCAGCAACACGCCCAGCGGCACGACCACTGCAAACAGCGGCGCCCCCACCCAGCGCAGCCGTGCCGCCCACAGCAAAGCCAGCAGCAGCCCCCCGACAAGCGCTGCAGCCGCCAGGACGATGGCCAGGCACAGCAGCACCCGGTGCACCGTGCGCAGCGTGTCGAAGAAGGCATCCACCACGTCGCGCACCGGCCTCGCCAGGGCTTGATCCATCAGCAGCAGGCCGGTGGCGTTGACCCCCACAAAGGCCACCGCCACCCCGACCACGCCCCAAATCGCACCCCAGGCGCTGTCGCCCCGGGCCAGCGACGATTCGGCCATGGCCAGCAGCAACCCGGCAAAACAAAAACTGATGATCAGCGCGAAGAGTGCTGGGCCGTTGCGGAAAGCGTCGAGGCTGGCCAGGATGCGGGCGAAGGCTTGTGGGGCGAGTTTGCTGGGCATGTGAATTCATCATAGCCAGCGTGTTTGGATCGCTCCACGCCGAGCACCAAGCCGGCGCTACGGGTTTTTTCTAGGCTCAGAAAAACAACACTTGCCTGATGCCTACTGCGCGTGCGGAAATCGTTCACCCATAATTGAAAATCTGTGCATTGGACGCCGCACCTTCGCTTGAATGGTTCACGATGGGTTGAAGCTCCACTGGTATTTTTGGTATTGAAAGGGCTTCCCCATGGGAAACAAGCTTTACGTTGGCAATCTGGCCTACAGCGTTCGTGACGAGACCTTGCAAGAGGCATTTGGACAATTTGGCGTTGTGACGTCTGCCAAGGTGATGATGGACCGTGACACCGGCCGTTCCAAGGGCTTCGGCTTTGTGGAAATGAGCTCGGATGCCGAGGCCCAATCCGCCATCAACGGCATGAACGGCCAGGCACTCGACGGCCGCGCCATCGTGGTGAACGAGGCCCGTCCTCGTGAAGAGCGTCCCGGCGGCTTTGGCGGCGGCGGTGGCGGTCGTTCAGGCGGCGGCGGCTTCGGCGGCGGCGGTGGTGGTTACGGCGGCGGTGGCGGCGGTGCTGGTGGCGGCGGTGGCCGTTCCGGTGGCGGCGGCTTCGGCGGCGGTGGCGGCGGATACGGCGGCGGTGCTGGCGGCGGCGGTGGCCGTTCCGGTGGCGGCGGCTTCGGCGGTGGCGGCGGTGGCCGTTCCGGCGGCGGCGGCTACGGCGGCGGCGGCGGTGGCCGTTCGGGTGGCGGCGGCTATTAATTAGCCCTCCTCCCCAAGTCAAAAAAGGCACCCTCGGGTGCCTTTTTTCATGGCCGACTCAGCCTTGCCCTGAGGTTCGCCAGGCAGCGGCACCGAGCAGCAGCAGCTGCAGTTGCTGGACAAAGTGCTCGCTCATCTCGGCCTCCAGCAGCGCATGTTCGGGCGGCAGGTCGAGGATCTCGGGGGCGGCGGCGAGCATGGTGTTGACGATCAGGCCGCAGACCATCTGCAAGGTGGCGGTGGGCATCTCGGGAAAGGCACCGATGGTGCGGAAGTCCTGCGCCATCTCGTGGGTGAAATGCCGCACTTCGTTGCGGATCGCCAGGCGCAGGATGCGGCTGCCGCCTGCGTGTTCGCTGCTGATGAACAAAAACAGCAGGCGGTTCTGCCGCACATAGTCTTGGTAGACCCGCACCGAGCCGCGCACCTGCTCGGACGGGGCCGCGCTGACCCGGCGCGCTTC
>JBBQKT010000288.1:0-4549 GCA_038327205.1 Burkholderiales bacterium
CCAGGCCTGGGGCCTGGGCCTGCAGCATTTCATCGACCGCAGCCGCCCCGGCTGGGGCGACCGCCTGGTGCCCGGCGGCGGCCAGCAGGCCTGGGGCCATCCGGGCTTTGCCTATGGCCTGCAGTCGGCGCTGATGTTCGACCCGGTACGCCGCTGCGGCATCGTCTACGCCATTGGCGGCACCGGGGCTGACCCAGAGGCCAGCCATGGCCGTTACTCCAGCTATGCGGCCTGGGAGGAGCGTTTGCAGGGTTTGTTATGGGCCGTGGCAGGGGCTTGAGCGCTGCCTTGCTGGCGGCGGTCACTGTCAATCCCTGGCCCGCTGTGCGATAGCGCACCGATCTTCGGACTGCTTTTCGTTACAAATGCCCCCAGCCCGCGCTGACTGCGGGAACTTGGAGACATCAATGCTTGAAACCCTTGCCATTATTTTGGTCGTGCTGTGGCTGCTCGGCCTGGTCACCTCTTACACGATGGGCGGTCTGATCCACATCCTGCTGGTGATAGCCGTCGTCGTGATCCTGGTCCGCGTCATCAGCGGTCGGCGGCTTTGACGGTAGGCGGGCCACCCTGGCCCGCCTTCATTCAGACCGGGAACGTGCCCGGCAGCAAGATACTTTTGTCCACGCCCTTGAGCTGCGTGTGGCCGCAGAAGGCCATCGTCAAATCCAGCTCGCGGTGGATGACTTCCAGCGCCTTGGTGACGCCAGCCTCGCCCATCGCACCCAGGCCGTAGAGCATGGCCCGGCCAATGTAGGTGCCCTTGGCGCCCAGCGCCCAGGCCTTCAGCACATCTTGGCCGCTGCGGATGCCGCCGTCCATATGCACTTCGATGTTTGAGCCCACGGCATCAACAATGGCGGGCAGCGCATGGATGCTGGATTCGGCCCCGTCGAGTTGACGGCCACCATGGTTGCTGACGATCAGCGCGTCGGCCCCCGAGTCCACCGCCATGCGCGCGTCTTCCACGTCTTGAATGCCCTTCAAGATCAGCTTGCCGCCCCAGCGCTTTTTGATCCATTCCACATCGGCCCAGCTGAGCTGCGGGTCGAACTGCTGGGCTGTCCAAGCGCCCAGATCTCCCATGCTCTCGACGCCCTTGACATGGCCGACGATGTTGCCGAACTGGCGGCGCTTGGTGCCCGCCATGGCCAGGCACCAACGCGGCTTGGTCAGCAAATTGATCATGTTGGCCAGGGTTGGCTTCGGCGGGGCGGAGAGCCCGTTCTTGATGTCCTTGTGACGCTGGCCGAGGATTTGCAGATCGAGCGTCAGCACCAGGGCACTGCACTTGGCAGCTTTGGCGCGGTCAATCAGACGCTCGATGTAATCGCGGTCGCGCATCACATAAAGCTGGAACCAGAACGGCGCCTTGGTGTGCTCGGCGATGTCCTCGATTGAGCAGATGCTCATGGTCGACAGGGTGAACGGGATGCCGAATTTTTCGGCCGCCTTGGCCGCGAGGATCTCGCCGTCGGCGTGCTGCATGCCGGTCATGCCGGTGGGCGCGATGGCCACCGGCATCGCCACCGTCTGGCCCAGCATGGTGGTGGCTGTGCTGCGGTTGGTCATGTCCACGGCAACCCGTTGGCGCAGCTTGATGGCCTGGAAGTCGGCGCTGTTGGCGCGGTAGGTGCCTTCGGTCCAGCTGCCGGAATCGGCGTAGTCGTAAAACATGCGCGGCACGCGCTTTTGCGCCAGGACGCGCAGGTCTTCAATGCAGGTGATGACGGGCATGGCGGTCGCTTTGTCGATGTTTGATTGACCCCCACTGTATACACTGCCGCCCGATGAGCTCAGTGATCGAGTCCCTTCTGCAACGAGGCCAACAAGCGCAGCGCGCCGGGCGGCTGGCCGAGGCCGAAGGCTTGTTGCGCCAGGCGGTCACGGCCGCGCCCAATCAGCCGCAGCTGTGGTTCAGCCTGGGCGATGTGCTGGACGATTTGCAGCGCTGGGCCGAGGCCGAATCCTGCTACCAGCGCACCGCCGCATTGGCCCCGCACCTGGCGGTGGTTCACTACCAGCACGCCCGCATGCTGCGCCAGCTCGGCCGGGGTGCCGAGGCCTTGGCCGCAGTGAATCGGGCCCTGGCCCGCCCATCAACGGCATCGACGGCATCAGCGGCATCAGTGGCATCAGCCATGGCCGATGCCTTGCAACTCAAGGCGATGCTGGAAGAAGAAAGCGCTGAACTGCCCGCCGCGCTGGCCACCTTGGATCAGGCCTTGGCCGCAGCACCCGAGCGCGCGGCTCTGCATCACAACCGCGCCGTGGTTTTGCATCGCCAGCAACGGCATGCCGAGGCCCTGCTCGCCCACGAGCGCGCACAGGCGCTGGGCCTGGACGTGGCCGATGCGCACTACAACCACGGCAACACCTTGCAAGGCCTGGGCCGCAGCGCCGAGGCCGTGGCTGCCTATCGACAGGCGCTGGCCCGCGCGCCGCAGCATGGCCTGGCGCTCTACGACCTGGCGCGGCTGCGTTGGGCCTTGGGCGACGCGGATTTCAGCGCCGAACTCGACACCGCTGAGCCGCATTCGCCCGCAGCCAGCGGCATCAAGGCGCGCCTGCTGCTGAAGGCGGAACGGCCGGCCGACGCGGCGGCGGCCTTTCGGCGCGCGCTGGCGGGACTGCCCGAGGCCTCGGGTTACCACGACGGCCTGGGCCTGGCGCTGTCGGCGCTGGGCGATCACGCAGGGGCTTTGGCTGCCCATGAGCGCGCGGTGCAACTGGCTCCGACCGACGCTGTTGCAGGTGGGAACTATGCCCACAGCCTGCTGGCAGCCGGAGAGCCAGCCGCTGCCGCCGCACAAGCCGAGGCCGTGCGGGCACTGGCCCCGGACGACCAACATGCGTTGGCGCTGCTGGGCCTGGCCTGGCGGCTGCTGGGCGACCCGCGCGAGGAGGCCTTGAACGACGAGGCGCGCTTTGTGCGTGTGTTCGACCTGGCACTGCCTGAATTAGGTGGTGTTGGCTTTGCCGACATGGCGAGTTTCAACAAGGCCTTGGCTGCGGAACTGGAGGCGCTGCACACGGATCAGCGCGCCCCCATCGATCAAACGCTGCGCCACGGCACGCAAACCCGCGGCAATCTGCTCGACCAAGACCGGCCGCTGATCGCCGCGCTGAAGGTCCGCCTGGCCGAGGCTATCAACCGCTACATCGCCGAGCTGCCCGACGACGTCGATCACCCGTTCTTGAAGCGCCGCGGCAGTGGCTGGCACTTCACCGATTCATGGTCGTCGCGCCTGTCCAGCGGTGGTTTTCACACCAACCATGTCCATACCCACGGCTGGATCAGCGCCAGCTATTACGTGGCCGTGCCACCGTCGGTGGCGCAGGACGATCAAGGCCAGGCGGGCTGGATCAAATTTGGCGAGCCCGATCTGCCGCTGGGCTTGGCGGCGCGCCGCGTCGAGCAGCCGATGGCGGGTCGGCTGGTGCTGTTCCCGTCGTATCTATGGCATGGCACGGTGCCGTTTGAGGAAAGGGCGATGCGGCTGACGGTTGCCTTTGACGTCAAGCCCGGCGCCGAGCCGACATAAAAAAAGCCCGGCGGAACCGGGCTTCTTGTCGCAAACAGAGCTTGCTGTTGATCAGCGGCTCTTGCGGCGCAGGCTGCCCGCCACGCCCAGCAAGGCCACGCCTACCAAGGCGAGGCTGGCTGGCTCGGGGACTTGGCTTACATCGACGAGAATTGCGCTGCGGCCGACTTCTGTACCCGCTTGGTTGTAAGCCGCCAGGATGAAGCCGTATTCGCCTGCAACGTTCGGATTGAACTGAGCGAACGTGGTGCCGAAACCGAGATTCTCTGAATTCTGGATCGTGCCGGGCGTCAGCAGACTGTCGGACGAACCAAGATAGACAGAAATGTCGGCGTAGCTGGTGTCGAGATTGCCAGCAGCTGCGTTGTAGTCGCCAAACAGCTTGTACCTGTAAGCGGTGAGCGCACCATCAATGTAGAAGTTGAAGCTCCACTTGGCCAAATTGTCACCGGGACCGTAAGCGCCACTTACGGCCGTGAACACGCCCATCCCGTTATTTGTGACAGGAGGCGAGGCAAAGCGTTGGGTAGCGGTCAGGCCGAGCGTGACCGTGGGTGCTCCGGTACTGTCACGGATGGTCGTGATCGCCACAGCGTTGTTGGGGATGCCCGAGCCGCCGAAGTTGGCAGCAGCCAAGGTGCCGAAGGTGTCGTATTGAACGACGGCGCCGGCGAAAACACTGGACGCTGCCAGCGTCAGTGCCAAAACGGAAAATTTCTTGATCGACAACATGGTTCTGTCTCCTGATTGTTAGTTTGATTGCGGAACGATCAATGCAGGTTTGGTGCCAAGGTCGAAAAATTAAAAAAATACGATATGAAACAAGGGCTTAAATAGAAAATAGGGCGAATAGCGAACAACTGGGTCAGGTTGCCAAATCGGTTGTAAACCCCGCCGACATAGGGTTTTTACTTATTTGGATGAATCAAAAGAGCGACAAATTTTCAGGTCGGTGGGCCGGAGCCGCTTGCAACTGCGCCGTACGAAGGGGCAGGGCGGGTGTG
>JBBQKT010000289.1:0-4539 GCA_038327205.1 Burkholderiales bacterium
CACGCGCAGCGGGAAGGAATCCAAGCCCGCGATCCCCGGACACGGGAACGGGCCGCACCAATGAAAGCTGGCAAGGGCAACCTGACTTGGCTGCTCGGGTCTTCGAATTGCGATGCAGGCGACGCCTTGATCGCTGATTTAGCGAGCGAACCGGCAAGGCGTTCAAGTTGCAAGACCGCAGTCCGGCAAGCCCTGCACGCCATCGGCGTGGCCGGCGCAGGCGAGCCAGCGTGAGGGATGGCCGCCCAAAGGGACGAGACGGTGGGCCTTTGACGGCGGCTCGACGCGTAGCGCCACAGCCCGACTCGTGCGAAGCGCGGGGCACGCCCTAGCACTGCAGGCTCTGAAACTTAGCGAAAATAGTTTCACACAAGGCCAAATTCGTCCGGGCCGGTCCACTGAAGTGCACCGGCAGCCCAAAAAATGTTTACCCCTTTGTTTACCCCTTTGGACAGAAAATGGACAGACAAAGAAAAACGGGTCAGCTGCTTTCGCCGCTAACCCGTTGATTTACTTACTATTTAATGGTCGGAACGGCAGGATTCGAACCTGCGACCCCTTGTCCCCCAGACAAGTGCGCTACCAGGCTGCGCTACGCCCCGACGAAGCTCTAAATCATAGCCGATTTTCGACCCTCAAACTATCAGGCTACTTCGAATCGACATCAGTTCGGCGCGGACTTGGGCGATTGATAACTTTTCGTTGAAGGCAGGCAGACCCTCGGGAACGAAAGCCATCACATCACCTGGCGTGGCGTCTACACCCTCCCCCTCCAACTCGATCTGCGGACCACTGGCATCGGTCAGTTGGTTGCGTGCCCCGCTGATGGTGAAGCCTTGGTCGTAGAGCAGATCGCGGATGCGGCGGATCAGCAGGACTTCGTGATGCTGGTAATAGCGCCGATTGCCACGCCGTTTCATCGGCCGAAGCTGGGTGAATTCCTGCTCCCAATAGCGCAACACGTACGGCTTCACGCCGCACAAATCGCTCACCTCACCAATGGTGAAGTAGCGTTTGGCAGGAATCGCGGGCAGCGCATTGCTCATTCAAATCAAAGGCTTGGGACGGGGAAGGCAGACTCTACTCGAAGTCTTCACCCTCAGGTGTGTCACCTTGCACCTGGCCCTTGAGTTTGTGGCTGGCGTGAAAAGTCACCACATTTCGCGCTGCAATCGGGATTGATTCCCCGGTACGCGGGTTGCGGCCGGGACGAGGTGCCTTGCGGCGGATATTGAAGTTGCCGTAACCGGACAGCTTGACGTCATCACCACGGACCAAGGTGCCTTGAATGATCTCGAAGAAGGCTTCCACCATGTCCTTGGATTCGCGCTTGTTCAAGCCGAGCTTGTCGAACAAAAGCTCAGCCAGATCGGCCTTGGTCAACGTCGGTGTTTCCAGGCTGGGCAAGAGCGGGGATTTCGGGACTTTTGGGGCTTCGTTGTCGTTGTCACTCATTGATCGTCACCCTCAACCGCGCAGACGCGCACCTAAACGTTGACCCAGGGCATCCACCACCGCCGCCACCGTTTGTTCGATGCGCTCATCGGTCAGCGTGACCTCGTCATCGAGCAACTCCAGGCGCACAGCCATGCTGCGCTCACCGTCTTTCAAATCGTTACCGGCCTGGGTGGGCTTGAACACGTCGAAAAGCTTGGCCGAGCGGATCAAGCCCGTCTGTGTAGCGCCGCCAATTGTCTGCATCAAGGCGTCATGCGTGACCGCCTCGCCGACGATGACAGCAATGTCGCGCAGCACGGCTTGTTGGCGTGGAATCGCAGCCAGCGCGGGCAGTTGCTGCGCCAGCACCGCTTGCAGATCAAGCTCGAACAGGATCGGCGCGCTGGGCAACTCATAGCCCTGTCGCCACTTCGGATGCAGTTCGCCAATCACGCCGATGACCACACCATCCAGTTCGATACGGGCGCTACGGCCTGGGTGCAGCGCAGGATGTTCCGCCGGCACAAAGCGCAGCTGGCGCGGCGCGAACAGCGCCTCCAGATCACCCTTCACGTCGAAGTAATCGACTGCGCGATCCCGCCCGCTCCACTGCGGCTGATCGGCTGGGCCAAAGGCAAGACCGGACACCCGCAGCGGCTGGTTGACACCGGCAATCGTCGCGTCGCTCTCGGCCACCGTCGCGTCACGCAGAAACACGCGGCCGATCTCGAACAGGCGCACCCGCGTGGCCTTGCGGCTCAGGTTGTAGCGCAGCGCATTGATGAGACTGCCGATCAGGCTGGAGCGCATGACGGCCAGCGGCGCCGCAATCGGATTCAACAGTTGGATCGGGTTATCGTTGCCTGCCAACTCCTTTTCCCAGCGCGCCTCGACAAAGCTGAAGTTGATGGTCTCGAAGTAGTCGCGGCCCGCAATCGCGTGGCGCAGTGCGTGAACCGAGCGGCGCGACTCGGTCATCACCTTGGCCGTCACCGGCGCCAGCGGCGGCGTGTTGGGCAGATTCGGATAACCGAGCACGCGGATGACTTCTTCGATCAGGTCTTCCTCGATCTGGATGTCAAAACGCCAGCTGGGCGGGGTGACGGTCAGCACGCCCGGCGCTTCGTTGAATTCAAGCCCGAGCCGGGTGAACACGCGAACGCAGTCGGCCTGGCTGATCGGCATGCCAATGATCTTTTCGGCGCGAGCGACGCGCAAGGCAACCGGCTTGCGCTCGGGCAGCGCCGCAATCTGGTCGTCCATCGGCCCCGCTTCGCCGCCGCAGATATCGAGGATCAATTGCGTGATGCGCTCGATGTGCGCGACCGTCAGCGCCGGGTCAACACCACGCTCGAAACGATGGCCCGCATCGGTCGAGAAGTTGAAGCGGCGTGAGCGGCCCATCACCGCCTTGGGCCACCAGAAGGCGGCTTCGACATAGACATTGCGCGTGTCATCGGAAACGGCAGTCGCATCTCCGCCCATGATGCCGGCCAGCGATTCGACGGCCTGGCTGTCGGCGACCACACCGACCGTCTCGTCCAACTCGACCGTGTTGCCATTGAGCAGCTTCAAAGTCTCGCCCGGCTTGGCCCAGCGCACGACCAGGCCGTCGTGGATTTTGTCCAGATCGAAGATGTGCGAGGGGCGGCCAAACTCGAACATCACGTAATTCGAGATGTCGACCAGGGCCGTGACCGAGCGCTGGCCGCAGCGCGCCAGGCGTTCGACCATCCAGGCGGGGGTCTGCGCCTGGGTGTTGACGCCACGCACGATGCGGCCGGAGAAGCGACCGCACAGATCGGCAGCTTCGATACGCACAGGCAGCTTGTCCTGATGCGTCACCGCGACCGGCGCGATGGCCGGCGTGATCAGCGGCGCGCCGGTCAGCGCGGACACCTCGCGGGCGATGCCGTAAACGCTCAGGCAGTGGGCCAGATTGGGCGTCAGCTTCAGCGTGAACAAGGTGTCATCGAGGTTCAGATGCGTGCGGATGTCTTGGCCGATGGGCGCGTCGGCCGCCAGTTCCAGCAGACCGCCATGCTCATCACTCAACTTCAGTTCGCGGGCCGAGCAAAGCATGCCGAAGCTGTCTACGCCGCGCAGCTTGCCGACATTGATCTTGAAGGGCTTGCCGTCCGTTTTTTCAGATTCAGCAGCAGGCAACTCCGCGCCGACCATCGCCAACGGCACCTTGATGCCAACGCGGGCGTTAGGTGCGCCACAGACGATTTGCAAGGGCTCAGCGCCACCGGCGTTGACGGTGCACACGCGCAGCTTGTCGGCATTCGGGTGTTGCTCGGCGCTCAGGATTTCGGCAACGACGATGCCGTGGAACGGCGGCGCGGCGGGGCGCAGCTCTTCGACTTCCAGGCCCGACATCGTCAGCAGCTCGGCCAGTTCGGTGGTGTTCAGTTCGGGGTTGCAGAAGGCCCGCAGCCAGGATTCAGGGAATTGCATGGTGGTGTTCTCTGTTGACTCGCGGGTGGCTTATTTGAATTGCGACAAAAAGCGCAAATCACCATCAAAGAACAGCCGCAAATCACTGACGCCGTAGCGCAGCATCGCCAGCCGGTCGATGCCCGAGCCGAAGGCAAAACCGATGTAACGCTCCGGGTCCAGACCCATATTGCGGATCACCTGCGGATGCACCTGGCCCGAGCCCGACACCTCCAACCAGCGGCCCTTCAGCGGGCCGCTGGCGAACATCATGTCGATCTCGGCGCTCGGCTCGGTGAAGGGGAAATAGCTGGGACGGAAGCGGATTTCGAGGTCGGTCGTCTCGAAAAACTGCTGGATGAAATTGACGTAAACCGACTTCAGATCCTTGAAGGAAATGTTCTCGCCCACCCACAGGCCTTCGACCTGGTGGAACATTGGCGAATGTGTCGCGTCGCTGTCGACCCGGTAGGTGCGGCCCGGCGCGATCACGCGGATTTCAGGCATCGGCTGGCCGGCGTCAATCAAGGCCTGGTGGCGCTTGACATGCTGCACCGCGTAGCGGATCTGCATCGGGCTGGTGTGGGTGCGCAAAACATGGCCACCCTCCACGTAAAACGTGTCGTGCATCGAACGAGCCGGGTGATCGGCCGGCGTGTTCAG
>JBBQKT010000290.1:0-4534 GCA_038327205.1 Burkholderiales bacterium
TCGTTGAAAGCGAGCACGGCCAGGCCGCTGGCCATCGCCTCGGTCGTGACATTGCCAAAGGTCTCGGTGACGCTGGGGAAGATGAAGAGGTCGACCGAGGCGTAATGCGCGGCGAGATCAGCACCTTGGCGCTGGCCGACAAAAATGGCCGCCGGGCAGCGGGCCTGCAAGTCGGCGCGTTGCGGGCCGTCACCGACGATCAGCAGACGGGCCCGTGCATCGGTCTGCTGGATCGCGTCAAAGGCCGCCAGCAGCGCGCCCAGATTTTTCTCCGGCGCGAGCCGGCCGACATAGCCGACGACCAAGTCATCGGGCCCAACGCCCCATTGCGTCCGCAAGGCTTCGCAGCGCCGCTGGGGGCTGAATTGTTGGGTATCCACCCCTCGTGAAACGACCGTCAGGCCCTTGAAGCCCTGCGCCGCCAGGTCTTGCCGCAAGGCCTCGGTGGGCACCATCGTGCAGCCGCAGCGATTGTGGAATTTGCGCAGGTAGGCGGTGATTGGCGTGCGCAACCAGCCGATGCCGTAGTGGCGGCTGTAGGCATGAAAGTTGGTGCGAAAGTCTGAGCTGACAGGCAGCTTTAGATGCAAGGCCGCGTGCAACGCCGACCAGCCCAAGGCGCCCTCGGTGGCAATGTGCACGACATCGGGCCGCTGCACCGACCAGCGCTGCACCAGCGCCCGTTTGGACGGCAGGCCCATGCGCAAATTTGGGTAGCGAGGGATCGGCAGGCCGCGCATCAACACCTCTTGGAAGCGTTCGCTCTGCCCGGCGGCGTCGTTGCCGGTCTGGCGCGGCCGGATCAGCTGCACATCGTGGTTGCGGCGGTGCAGACCCTCGACGATGCGGGCCACCGTCATTGCCACGCCGTTCACCTCGGGCGGGTAGGTTTCCGTCACAAAAGCGACCCGCAGCGAGCGCTTGGCAGCAGGGAAGTGATCGACGGTGATGCCCTCGGCTGCGATGGATTGCATGGCCGCGATGGTGACGGGCTTGTGCAACAAAACGATGACAGCCGAAGGACCAGCAAACGCCGCACGGGCGTCACGCTAATTTCATGCGCCGCCGTCACCATCGCGTCACCCCCACTCCGCCAAGGTCTGCCGTGAACGATTTTTTCAAAACGCTCGCCGTCCAGCGCTGGGACGACCATCGCTACTACCACCACAGCCGCATCAACCAGAGCCTGCACCTGCTCAGCGCGGTCAGCTTCGTGATTGCCTATGGCCTGCTGTTCGTGGACCCGGCCATGGCGGCACTGCTGGCCTGGTGCGTGTCGATGACAAGCCGGCAGGCCGGGCATTTCTTCTTTGAGCCGCGCGGCTTTGACGAGGTCAATCAGGCGACCGATGCCCACAAGGAAGACATCAAGATTGGCTACAACATCCGCCGCAAGATCGTGCTGATGGCGATCTGGGTGCTGATTCCGCTGGCGCTCTGGCTGCGCAGCCCGGACGCCTTATTCGGTGCCCTGGCCCATGAGGTGGGGCTGGCCTGGCTGGCGCTGGGCGCGGGCGGCTTGCTGTTTCGCGTGGCGCAGTTGTGGGCGCAGCAGAGTTTGCTGACCGGGCTGGCCTGGGGCTTCAAGATCGTCACCGACCCCTTCCACGACATCAAGCTGTACTGGCGCTCGCCGCTGTTTTTGTTGCGCGGGCAGTTGATTGACCCGATGACCCATGTGCATCGGTGAAGCGCCCGTCTTGCCAGCCTGCGCTGGCATGTCGGGCTGGGTCAAAAGATCCTGCCCAACACTTCCTTCAAAACCGTGCGCCGGATGCCCCGATTGCTGAGCCCCGGCGCATCCCACCACCAACCGTCGGCCTGCATCTGATGGCCGGCCGTGATGAAGCGCTGCAGCACCGCCTCGAAGTCCGCATCGCTGTAATTCAGGCTGAAGATCAGCCGCCCGGTGCCGACCCAGCTGAGCGCCAATCCTTCAGCGCGCAGGTAGTACTGCAGCAGCCAGTTGTAGCGCGAGGGCGTGGTGTAGGTCAGCGTCCAGATCGACGACAGATGCGCCGCTCGGACAGGCAGTCCGGCCGCCTGCATGGCGGTGTTGAAGCGTGCGGCGCGGGCGTCCCAGCGCTCATCGAGTCCGTCGTAGATGGCCTGGATTTCGGGCCTTTCGATGCGGTCCAGAAACCCGCTCATCGCCCCCATCACATAGGGATGGGCGTTGAAGGTGCCTCGGGCAAAGCAGAGGTCGGCCGGGCGCTCTTCCCGAAAACGTTTCATCAGGTCGCGGCGGCCACAGACAACGCCCACCGGCAGGCCACCGCCCAGGGTCTTGCCATAGGTCACCAGGTCGGCCTGCACGCCGAAATAGGCCTGCGCGCCGCCGGGTGCCAGGCGGAAGCCAACGAACACCTCGTCGAAGATCAGCACGATGCCGCGCGCCGTGCAGACCTCGCGCAGCGCCTTCAGCCAGGCGGTGTAGGCGGCCCGGTCAAAGCCGGCGCTGCGGCCACTGTCGAGCAGGGACGAATCGCCCGGCGCGCCCTTGTTGGGGTGCAGTGCCTGCAGCGGGTTGACCAGCACGCAGGCGATGTCGCGGCGGCGGCGCAAGACGGCCAGGCTGCGCTCGCTCATGTCTTGCAAGGTATAGGTTTCGCGCGGGGGCAGGGGGTTGCCGGGGCCGGGCTGCACGTCCTCCCACCAGCCGTGATATGCGCCGCAAAAGCGCACCAGGTGCTTGCGGCGGGTGTGATACCGGGCCAGCCGCACCGCCTGCATCACCGCCTCGGTGCCCGACATGTGGAAAGACACCTCGTCCAGCCCGGAGATCGCTTTCAGCCGCTCAACATTGCCCAACACGCAGGGGTGGTAGGCGCCGAGCACGGGGCCCAGCGGCTCGGCAAGGGCAGCCCCTGCGGCGATGCACTCGCGGTAGAAGTCAACGCCAAACACATTGACGCCGTAAGAGCCGGTCAAGTCGTAGAAGCTGTTGCCGTCGAGGTCGCTCACCTGCACCCCCGCCGCACTTTGCAGGAAGCTGGCGCTGGGCAGGTGCTGGCGCAAATAGGGGCTGAACTGGAACGGCACGCGGTAGCTGCCGGTGAACTGCAGATCGGAAATGCTCTCGCGGGCGCGGGCCGTCATCGCCGTGCTTTTTGGATAGCGCTGGGCAAAGAGCATGGCCAGGCGCTGGAAGCCCACACGGCGGCGCCGCACCAGATCGGCCGGGGCGGCATCGGCCGCGAAGAACTGCGCCTCGTCATAGGCATAGCCAGGCAACCAGCCGGCCAGCCGCTTGGCCATGCGCGAATGCCCGGCCAGCGACCGATGTTTGGCCCGCGACAGCGCCAGACGCTGGGGCGCCCAACGAAGTGCGGCAAGGGTGGCGGCGGCGAGGGCGGACAGCACAAAGATTTCGTTCATGCCATGAGATGTACCTTTTTCAATTGACAGGCCGATGAAATGATCCAAGCCCTTCGACGTTTTCTCCAGAACGAAGACCTCAACTTCCTGCTGACCAACCGTGTGCCGCGCATCGCCCTGACGCGCTTCATGGGTTGGTTCAGCCAAATCGAGAACCCGCTGGTTTGCCGGGCTTCGATCGCCGTCTGGCGGCTGTTCACCGACCTGGATTTGAGCGATGCGCAGGAGCAGCGCTTCAGCAGCCTGCACGCCTGTTTTACCCGCGCGCTGAAGCCCGGCGCGCGGGCCATTGACCCCCGCGTTGATGTGCTGACCAGCCCCTGCGACGCCATCGTCGGCGCTTGCGGTGCGGTGCAGGGCCAACAGCTGTTTCAGGCCAAGGGCTTTCCGTATTCGATGACCGATTTGTTCGGCCGCAGCCAGGACACCAGCGCTTTTCAGGACGGCGTCTACGTCACCCTGCGGCTGACCTCCGCGATGTACCACCGCTTCCATGCGCCGGCCGATTGCACGGTCGAGCAGGTGACCTTCATCAGCGGCGACACCTTCAATGTCAACCCGATTGCCCTGGCCCGTGTCGAGCGGCTGTTCTGTCGCAACGAGCGGGCGGTGTTGCGCGCAAGGCTGTCAGTGGGCGGCGCAGCAATCACCATCGTGCCGGTGGCCGCCATCTTGGTCGCCAGCCTGCGCCTGCACTTTTTGAACTTGCTGCTGCACCTCGGCTATCGCGGCCCAACCGAAATCCCCTGCCAAGCCCGATTCAACAAGGGCGAGGAGATGGGTTGGTTCCAGCATGGCTCCACCATCCTGCTGTTCGCACCCCCCGGCTTTGCCCTGTGCGAGGGGATTGCGGCGGGTGTGCCGATGCAGATGGGGCAGGCTTTGTTGCGGCAACGTGCTGCGGACGTCGTGGTGTGATCAAAAGCCGACCGCCCCGAAGTCAGCCCCTTAGACCGACTTGCAGCACTACGGCTATTCGCTCAACAAGTCGGGCAGGCCGATGGCGCGGCCGACCTGGGGGGCGGCGGGGGCGATCCAGCTGGTGCCGCTTGCCTCACTCCAGCGTTGCAGGTCACCGTCGCCCAGGGCGCGAGTAATCACCCGGTCGGCTGCGGCCAGAGTCTCGGTTTTAACGGCCAGTGCGACGAAGCCGATG
>JBBQKT010000291.1:0-4505 GCA_038327205.1 Burkholderiales bacterium
TCGCCGTCGGCGCCGTCGCAGACGATGTGGTTGAGCCCACCGGGACTGCGGATCACGCCGGGCTCGGCGATCACCGCCGACACATAGATCACGCCGCCGCGCAGCAGGGCCTGGCCGGTCTCAGCAACATGAGGCGCGATCATGGCCAGGCTGTCGATGCCGTTTTGCAGGCTCAGGATGCGCGTCTCGGGCCCGATCATCGGCAGCAAAGCCTGGGCCGCCGCCTCGGTGTCCCACAGCTTGACGGCAAAGATGATCAGATCGACCGGGCCGACCTCGGCGGGTGAGTCGGTGGCCTTGACCTTGGGCAGCTGCAGCGGGCTGCTGGGGCTGTCGATCGTCAGGCCCTGCGTCTGCATCGCCTGCAGATGGGCGCCGCGCGCGATAAAGCTGACGTCCTCGCCGGCGGCCTGCAGTCTGGCACCGACATAGGCGCCGACGCCCCCTGAACCCATGATGGCAATGCGCATGTGTTGTTGTCTCTCTCGTTGTTCAGTCGTTTTTCAGGGGTTGATTCTCAGCCAGGTGGTCTTCAGCTCGGTGTACTTGTCAAACGCATGCAGCGATTTGTCGCGCCCGTTGCCGCTTTGCTTGTAGCCACCAAAGGGCACGCTGAGGTCGTCTTCATCGTATTGGTTGACGTGGACGGTGCCGGCCTTCAATGCGCGGGCGACGCGGTGGGCACGGTCGATATGGCTGCTCCACACACTCGCCTGCAGGCCGTAGGGCGAGTCGTTCGCCTGCGCGATGGCGTCGGCCTCGTCTTTGAAGCGCAAGACGCTGAGCACCGGGCCGAAGATTTCTTCGCGGGCGATCTTCATCTGGTTGGTGACGCCGTCGAAGATGGTCGGCTCGACGAAGAAGCCGCCGCTGTCCGTGCGCACCCGCTGGCCGCCGATCACCGTGCGTGCGCCCTCGGCGCTGCCGGCTTCGATATAGCCCAGCACCGTGTTCAGTTGCGTCTCGTCAACGATGGCACCCATCACGGTCTTGGCCAGCAGCGGATCGCCGGGCGTGTATTTGGGGGCTTCGGCGGCCAGACGGGCAACGAAGTCGTCGGCAATGCTTTCGTGCACCAGCACCCGTGAGGGGGCGTTGCAGCTCTCGCCCTGGTTGAAAAACATCGCACCGGCGACGGTCTTGGCGGCGCGGTCGAGGTCGTCAAAATCGGGGAACACCACAAAGGCCGACTTGCCGCCCAGCTCGTTGTAGACCCGCTTCAGATTCGAGCGGCCCGCGTATTCGAGCATCTTGCGGCCGACGCGGGTGGAGCCGGTAAAGCCGATGGCGTCGACATCCATGTGCAGGGCCAATGCCTCGCCGGCCTCATGGCCGAGGCCCGGCACGACATTGAAGACACCCGGCGGCAGGCCCGCTTCGAGCGCCAGCTCGGCCAGCCGCAAGGCGGTCAGCGGTGATTTCTCGCTGGGCTTGAGCACCACCGAATTGCCCGCCGCCAGCGCCGGCCCGAGCTTCCAGGCGGCCATGATCATCGGGTAGTTCCAGGGCACGATCGCGCCAATCACGCCCATCGGCTCGCGCTGGATCAGGGCCAGCGCGTTCGGCCCGGTCGGCGCGATCTCGTCATAGATCTTGTCCACCGCCTCGGCATACCAGGCGATGCAGCGGGCCGCGGACGGCACGTCGACGCCGAGCGAATACTGGATCGGTTTGCCCATGCCCAGCGTTTCCAGCAGAGCCAATTCCTCCTTGGCCGCGAGGATCTTCTCGGCGAAGTTCTGCAGGATGCGCTTGCGCTGCGCCGGGGCGCGCGACGCCCAGCGGCCATCGGCGAAGGCCTTGCGGGCCGAGGCGACGGCGGCATCGATGTCTTCCGCCGTGCAGCGCGCTGCGCTGCCGAGCAGCCGGCCATCGACCGGCGAGATGCAGTCGAACTGCAGGCCACGCAGGCTGGCCACGCGCTGGCCGTTGATGACGGGCCGGCCGTCGATCTGCAGCGCGCTCGCGCGGGCGTGCCAGTCAATCCGGGGAGAGTTCATGAGGGTGGTTGCTCAGAAGCGGTAGCTGGCGCCAACGTTGACATAGCGGCCCATCGCGCCGTCCTGATGCAGCGAGGGGTTGTAGGCCGCGCCGCCGGATTGCGCGCCATTGCCGGCCGTGCCGAAGGTCTGCAGGTCGTAAGGTGCTCGGCGGTCGAGCAGGTTGGTGATCGCGGCATGCAGGGACAGCTTCTTGTCGACCGCGTACTTGCCTGACAGGCTCAGGGTGGTGAAGGCGGGCACCTTGCAAAAGCGCTGGGCTTTGGCGGGCACGCCGTCCGGGAAGGTGCCGCTGAGCGCGTAGTCGCAGGTGTTGGGCGTGGCGGTCGGGTCGAGCACGGTGATGCCGCTGATGGTGTTGGCGGTGCCGGTCAGCTCCAAGGGGCCGCGCGACCAGCTCAGGCTGGCTTGCACCCGGTCGCGCGGGGCGCCGGTATCGCTGGAGATTAAGCTCGGGCCATGGGTGCCGGCGAAGGAATAGGTCAGGCCGCCGTAGGTCATGTCGTACTTGATCATGTGGGTCAGGTTCAGCTCGGCATAAAGCTTTCCGGCCTCGCCCAGATCAAAGCGGGTGCGCAGATCGATGTCGAAGCCGGTCGTGTGGGTGCGGCTGGCGTTCAGGAAGGGATAGGTTTCGTAGGTGATCGGCCCAACGGTGGCGCCCGGGATGCTGGGGTCGGGGGCTGCCCGGTAGATCAGGGCGCCGTAGGCGGCCGGGTTGTTGAACTGGGTCTGGCCCAGCAGGCCAACGGCAATGATCTGGTCTTTGATCGTGATGTCGTAATAGTCCAGCGAGACGTTGAACCAGGCGGTCGGCTCCAGGATCAGGCCCAGCGTGTAGGACTGCGAGCGCTCGGGCTTGAGCTTGGGGTTGGACAGCTGCAACTGGGTGATGAAGATGCCGCACTGGTTGGCATCAATGGCCGTGTCCGGGTTGCCACCGGCGCAGAGGATGGGGTCGTACTGCGGGTTCAGCACGCCCGAGGTCGAGCCCGAGGTGCCGGTCTCGGCCGGATTCGGCGCGCGGAAGCCCTTGGAGAAGGTGCCGCGCAGGGTCAGCTGCTTGCTGGGCGTGTACTTCACACCGAACTTGGGCGTGGTGGAGTTGCCGTAGCTGTCGTAGTGGTCGATGCGGGCGGCGGCGTCGAGCTCCAGCTGTTTCGTAACCGAGGCGGACATCTCGACGTAGCCGGCGGTGATGGTCTGCTTGCCGGACGCGAAGGAGTAGATCGGGCTGTACTGGTCGCCGTTGCTGAAGCCGGGCGGGAAGGTCTGGTTCAGCTTGCGCTGGGTGAAGTCAAGGCCGGTGCCCAGGGACAGCGGGCCGCCGGCCAGCCGCATCAGCTCGCGGCTGGCGCGCAGGCTGGCAAAGTTCAGCGAATTGGTGGATGTGGCATTGCCGGTGGGCGCGATCTGCTCGCGCAGGGCGGCGCTGATGAGGGCCTGGCCGGGCGTGAAGGCGCCGCTGTTGAGCGCGCCCTGCAGCCCCTTCACACTGGTGAAATTGCTGCTGCGCAGTGTCGTCTCGACGCGGGTCAGGCCCACCGCCGCATCGACAGTCCAGGCACCGATCTCGCCCGACAGCTCGGCCACCAGCCGGTAGGAACTGGTGCTGCTGCGCTGCGTCTGCGGGCCCAGCACGGCCAGCGAGTCGGTGAACGGCGTCACCCCATCTTTTTGCAGAAAGGTGTAGGGATTGCCCAAGGGGGCGGGCACCGGGTTTTGCGAGGAGGACGGGCCGAAGTCGAAGCTCTGCTGGCCGCCGCTGATGTCGTTGAACACGCCGATCTGGGTCGCCCGGCTGTTCAGCACCGAGGCCTGCAGATTGGCCTGCCAACCGTGGGGCAGCAGCTTGGTGAAGCGCCCCATCAAGTTGACGTTCTGCGTCTTCGGCTGCAGCTGCAACTGCTCATTGCCGGCGAGGTTGGGTGTCTGGTTGCTGTCGAAGATATTGGGCGTGCCGCCATCGGCCGACCAGTCGGTGCGGCCCAGATAGCTGCGGTTCTTCAGCTGCACCGGCTTTTGCTGGCGCAGCTCCAGCGAGGCATAGGCGTTGTAGCCATCGGCGTCGAGGCTGCCGAGCCCGGAGGTGATCGAATATTTCTGTGTCTGGCCGTCGCGCTTGGCCGAGATGCCGGTGTCGGCCGTCAGCGTCAGGCCGGTGATGTTCTTCTTCAGGATCACGTTGACGACCCCGGCAATCGCGTCCGAGCCGTAAACGGCCGAGGCGCCGTCCTTCAGCACTTCGATGCGCTCGATCGCCTCGAAGGGGATGGACGCGATGTCGACGAAATCGCGCTGGCCGTCGTCGGGCATTGCGTACGAGGCCATCCGGTGGCCGTCGATCAGCACCAGGGTGGCGCCGACCGTCAGGCCGCGCAGTGACACGCCCGCGCCACCGGCCGCGAAGGCGCTGGGGTTGCCCTGGCCGAGCGAGCCCATATTGTTGGCGGTGATGCCGTGCAGCACATCGGCCACGCTGGTGTAGCCCGAGCGCTTCATGTC
>JBBQKT010000292.1:0-4505 GCA_038327205.1 Burkholderiales bacterium
CCACATCTTTGAGGGCCTGTACGCCTATGACCACTTGGCGCAGCCGGCCAAGATGATCCCGCAGGTTGCCGCGGCGATGCCCGAAATTGCCGATGACTTCAGGACCTGGACCATCCGCATCAAGCCCGGCATCTTCTTTGCCGATGACCCGGCCTTCAAGGGCAAGCCGCGCGAGCTGGTCGCCGAAGACTTCGTCTACACCATCAAGCGGGTGGCCGACCCCGAGGTGGCTTCGCCGCACTGGGACGAGATCGAGGCACAGCACATCCGGGGCCTGACCGAATACCGCAACGCGCTGCGCAAGAGCGGCCAAGCGTTCGACTACGACAAGCCCATTGCGGGCCTGCGCGCCATCGACCGCTACACCCTGCAGATTCGCCTCGGCGAGACGCGGCCGCGCCTGCTGGAGGTGCTGGCGCAGGGCGACCTGTACGGCGCGCAGGCCCGCGAGGTGATCGAGGCCTACCCAGGCAAAACCATGGAGCACCCGGTTGGCACGGGGCCCTTCGTGCTGAAGAACTGGCGGCGCAGCTCGCTGATGGTGCTGGAAAAAAACCCCGGCTACCGCGAACGCTATTACGAGGCCGAGCCCGCCGCCAATGATGCCGAGGGCCAGGCCATCCTGGCCAAGCTGAAAGGACGCCGCCTGCCGATGATCGACCGGGTCGAGGTCTCCATCATTGAAGAGAACCAGCCGCGCTGGCTGTCCTTCCTGGGCGGCGAGTTCGACCTG
Source organism: Burkholderiales bacterium (assembly GCA_038327205.1). GTDB lineage: Bacteria > Pseudomonadota > Gammaproteobacteria > Burkholderiales > Burkholderiaceae_C > Paucibacter_A. The sequence goes on from JBBQKT010000292.1 coordinate 734, forward strand.
CTCGAGCGGGTGCCCGAGGACTTCATCAACCAGGCCATGCCGGGCGGCCATCTCGCGCCCAACCTCGCCAAAAAAGGCATCCAGGCCTACCGGGTGCTGGCGGCCGACATCGGCTTTTGGGTCTTCAATATGGAAGACCCGGTGGTGGGCGGCTACACGCCGGACAAGATCGCGCTGCGCCGCGCCATTGGCCTGGCCTCGGACGTGCAGCGCGAGATCCGGCTGGCGCGGCGCGGCCAGGGCATCCAGGCCCAGTCGATGTACATGCCGCATGGCAGCGGCTATGAGCCCGACTTCAAGAGCGAGATGAGCGACTACGACCCGGTGCGCGCGAATGCGCTGCTCGATCTGTTCGGCTACAAGGATGTGGACGGCGATGGCTGGCGCGAACTGCCCGACGGCAAGCCCTTGGTGCTGACCAGCCTGACCACGCCGGACGCCTTCCAGCGCCAGGTCGATGAGATCTGGCAAAAGTCGCTGGCCAAGGTCGGCATCCAAGTGCGCTTCATCAGCGCCAAGTGGCCGGAGAACTTCAAGGCCCTGCGGGCCGGCAAGTTCCAGGTCTGGAGCCTGGCGAATTCGGCCTCGATGCCCGACGCGCAAGACTCGCTGACCAGCCTGCACAGCGGCCACGTCGGCACGCAGAACTTCGCCCGCTTTCGCAACGACGCGGCCGACAAGCTCTATGCGCAGGTCGGCGCCCTGCCCGATGGCCCCGAACGTGCGGCCCTGTTCCGCGAGAGCAAGCGCATCGTCGCGGCTTACATGCCCTACAAATACAAGCTGCACCGTTTCATCACCGACCTGGCCCAGCCCCAGCTGATCGGCTACCGCCGCCACCCGTTCAAACTGGGCTTTTGGGAGATGGTGGACATCGACTTCAGCCAGGGCAAGGCGGCGCCGTGAAGGCGCTGCGGGTGCTCTGCCTGGCCGGCTTGGCCGCCATGGCAACGGCATTGGCATCGGCATCGGCATCGGCAGCCGAACCCAAAGTCTTGCGCTACGCCTTCCGCGCCGCCGAAACCGGCTTCGACCCCAGCCAGCTGAGTGACCTTTATTCGCGCTGTGTGACCAGCCATATTTTTGAATCGCTCTACACCTACGACCACCTGGCGCGGCCGGCCAAGATCGTGCCGCTGATTGCCGACGGCATGCCCGAGGTCAGCGCCGATTTCAAGACCTTCACCGTCAAGCTCAAGCGCGGCATCTACTTCGCCGACGATCCGGTCTTCAAAGGCCAGAAACGAGAAGTGACTGCGCAAGACTTCGTTTTCAGCATCAAGCGCTTTGCCGACCCAGCCCTCAAAAGCCCCGGCTGGGCCAGCTTTGATGATGCCGGTCTGGTGGGCTTGGCCGCCTTGCGCAGCGCGGCCATCAAGGGCAAGACACCGTTCAACTACGACGCGCCGGTGGAAGGCCTGCGCGCGCTGGACCGCCACACCCTGCAGTTCAAGACCGAGCAGGCCAGGCCGCGCCTGGTGCAGCAGGTGCTGGCCGGCAACGACCTGTATGGCGCGCTGGCACCCGAGGTGGTGGGGCAATACGGCGACAAGATTGCCGAGCATCCGGTCGGCACGGGGCCCTTCCGACTGAAGTCCTGGCGGCGCTCGTCGCAGATCGTGCTGGAGAGAAACCCCGGCTACCGCGAGCGCTATTACGAGGCCCAACCCAACGCCGACGATGCCGACGGTCAGGCCATCCTGGCCCGCCTCAAAGGCCGGCGCTTGCCGATGCTGGACCGGGTCGAGGTGGCGATCACCGAAGAGGCGCAGCCGCGCTGGCTGAGCTTCTTGGCGGGCGAGCAAGACTTCATGGAGATCGTGCCCGAAGACTTCATCAACCAGGCCCTGCCCGGCGGCAAGATCGCCCCCAACCTGGCCCGGCGCGGCATGCAGGCTTTCCAGGTGCAGCGGGCCGATGTGACCCTGACCGTCTTCAATATGGAAGACCCGACGATTGGCGGCTACACCCCAGCCAAGGTGGCGCTGCGCCGCGCCATCAGCCTGGCGCTGGACACGCCGGGCGAGATCCGGCTGGTGCGGCGTGGCCAGGCGGTGCCGGCGCAGTCGCAACTGGCGCCACACACGGTCGGCTTCGATCCGGCCTTCAAGTCCGAAATGAGCGATTTCGACCCGGCCCGCGCCCGCGCCCTGCTCGATATGTATGGCTATGTCGACGGCGACGGCGACGGCTGGCGAGAACTGCCAAACGGGCAGCCCTTGATTTTGGTGCGCAACACCCAGAGCGACAGCCAGTACCGCCAGCTCGACGAGCTGTGGCAGAAGAATCTGAGCGCGGTGGGCCTGAAACTGACACTCAAGGTGGCGCAGTGGCCCGAGAACCTGAAGCTCGCACGCAGTGGCCGCTTCATGATGTGGCCGGTGGGCTCCAGCGCGGTCCAGCCCGATGGTCAAGAAGCCCTGCAGCGCTTTTATGGCCCGGCCAGCGGCGGGCAGAACCTGGCCCGCTTCCGCAGCGCCGCCTTCGACAAGGTCTACGAGCAAATGCAGGGCATGGCCGACGGCCCGCAGCGCGAGGCGCTGTTCCTGCAGGCCAAACGCATCGGCATCAGCTTCATGCCGTATAAAAACCATGTCCACCGCGTCGTCACCGACATGGCGCAGCGCCATCTGATCGGCTACCGGCGGCCGGTGTTCTGGCAGGATTGGTGGCAGTTTGTTGACGTCGATACGCAGGCGGTATCACCCTGAAACACTGGCCCTGCGGTTTACCGCGTTCGCGCTGTCGGTTTCTTCCGCTATGGTCAGGACCGTCTTGATCGCCAAGCGCAGGCCATCAGATGCCGGCGGGCGGCGACACCCAAAAAAACAATTGGAGACAGCACGATGAAGCAGCTCGCCGGACTGGATGCGTCCTTCCTCTTTCTGGAGACGCCCGAGATGCCCATGCATGTCGGTGCGCTGCATGTGCTGGAACTGCCGCCGGGCTACAAAGGCCACTACGTCGATGCGCTGCGCGCGCACATTGCCAGCCGCCTGCCGCTGACGCCCGCGCTGCGCCGCCGCCTGCTGGAGATGCCGCTGAACCTGTCCACCCCCGGCTGGGTCGATGCGGAGCCGGACATGGAGGCGCACATCGTCAGCGTCCGCCTGCCCAAGAACAGCGGCATGGCCGAGCTGGAGGCGGCGGTTGGCGAGCTGCATCCGGTGCTGCTGGACCGCGCTCTGCCGCTGTGGAAGTTCCATGTCTTCGAAGACCTGGCCCCCACCGAGGACGGCCACAAGCGGGTGGCGCTCTACACCCAGTTGCACCACGCCGCCGTCGATGGCCAAGCGGCGGTGGCGCTGGCCAGTGTGTTGCTGGACTTGAGCCCGGAGCCGCGCGAATTGAACCTGCCGCCACCGCGCGCCAAACGCGGCCACCTTGGCACGGCCGGCATGCTGCGCGCCGCCTTGGCGCAGCAGTGGAAGCAGACCATCAAACTCGCCAAGGCACTGCCGGGTGCGGCCAGCACTCTGAGCCAGATGGCGGCGCAATCGGCCGGTGATGCGGCCGGTGGTGGCCTCAAAAGCCTGCTGGCCCGCTTGACCGGCAAGACGACCGAAAGTGCGGTCAGAAACCTCGGCCTGGCACCGCGCACGCGGCTCAACGTCAGCCTGTCCGCCACCCGCTCGTTCGCCACCGTCAGCATCCCGCTGGCCGAGCTGACCAAGGCCCGCCGCAAGCATGGCGCGAGCCTCAACGACGCCCTGCTCTTCATCGTCGGCAGCGCGCTGCGGCGGCTGTTCATCAAGCATGGCCCGCTGCCCAA
>JBBQKT010000293.1:0-4496 GCA_038327205.1 Burkholderiales bacterium
AGGCCTGCGTGGCGCTGGGCGTTGGGTGGAAGCGCGCGAGGCCGTGCAGCGCCTGCGCGAGACCAACCCGAAACACCCGCGCCTGACCGTGTTCGAGGCCGAGATCGAGCGGGGCCAGCGCCAGGAGACCAAGCTGCTCACTGGCCGCGCCCTGCTGCGCGAAGGCAAGCTTGACCGCGCCGACGCGCTGGCCCGCGAAATTCTGGCCGAATCGCCGCAGCAGCCCAGCGCGCGCCTGCTGCTCAGCCAGGTGGCGCAGGCTCGGCCGCTGGAGGCTGCGGCAGGCACCGGCACTGAAATGGGCCCGGCGTTCCAAAAGCCGGTGACCCTGGAGTTCCGCGAAGCGCCGCTGCGCCAGGTGTTCGAGGCCCTGTCGCGCAGCGCCAACATCAACTTCGTGTTCGACAAAGACGTGCGTGGCGACGCCAAGGTGACCGTGTTCTTGCGCAATGTCACGCTTGACGAGGCGCTGCGCGTGATCCTGTCCACGCAGGCGCTGGACCGCAAGTTGCTCAATGAATCGTCGGTGCTGATCTTCCCCAACACCACGGCCAAGCAGCGCGAGCACCAGGAGCTGATCACCCGCACCCTCTACCTGACCAATGCCGATGTGAAGCAGGTGCAGGCGATGGTGCGCACGATTGCCAAGGTGCGCGACATCCATATCGACGAGCGCCTGAACCTGATGATCGTGCGCGACACGCCCGAGGTGATGAAGCTGGTGGAAAAGCTGATCGCCTCGATCGACCTGCCCGACCCCGAGGTGATGCTCGAAGTCGAGGTGCTGGAGCTCGCCACCGACAAGGTCGATGCGCTGGGTTTGCAGTGGCCCGAGCAGATCCAGTACGGCCTGCCCAGCGTGGCCGGTGTGGCCAGCGGCCTGGTGCAGCTGAACCAGGCCAACCAGTTCCGCGGCAGCATCGCCAACCCGGCCTTGATCGCCACCCTGCGCGGCACCTCGGGCAATGCCAATTTGCTGGCCAACCCAAAGATCCGCGTGCGCAACCGCGACAAGGCCAAGGTGCAGATCGGCCAAAAGCTGCCGGTGTTCACCACCACCTCCAACCTCGGTGTGGGCCAGAACGCAGCGGTCGCCTCGTCGGTCAGCTATATCGATGTGGGGTTGAAGTTGGAGGTCGAGCCGACCGTGCAGCTCGACAACGACGTGGTCATCAAGCTAAGCCTTGAAGTCAGCAACCTGCTGCGCCAGGTGACCGGGCCGGGCAACTCCACCGCCTACGAGATTGGCACCCGCCAGGCCTCCACCTCGCTGCGGCTGAACGACGGCGAAACACAGATCCTGGCCGGCCTGATCAGCGATGAAGACCGCCGCAGTGCGGCCGGTGTGCCGGGCCTGTCCAGCCTGCCGCTCCTGGGCCGCTTGTTCGGCGTGCAGACCGACACGCGCAACAAGACCGAGGTGGTGTTGTTGATCACGCCGCGCATCGTGCGCAATCTGTCCCTGCCCGATTCGGCGCTGACCCGTCTGGCCAGTGGCACCGATGCCGCGCCGGGCGCGTTCAGCAGCCTGCTGCGGGCCAGCGGCACGGCCGGTGTGGGCTTTGCGGGTACGGCCGCGCCACTGGCGCCGTTTGTTCCTGGTTCGATCCCGGCTGCTGCTGCCGTGGCACCGACCGAAGCCTTGGTGCGCTTTGATGTCACGCCGCAAGTGCCGGCTGGCGGCACGGTCTCGATCAGCGTCAAGAATGACAGCGGCCTGACGGTCAAGGGCGAGCTGGATTACGACACCAGCAAGCTCACCCCGGCGCAAGCTGGCGCCGGCGCCCCGACCGGCCGCATTGCGGTGGAGTTGGGACCACGCGGCGACAAAGTCGTGATGCTGCGCGCCTTGCCGGCCGCCAATGGCCAGGTGCTGAACATCGGCTTCAGCGGCTTGACGGCCAGTGGTCCGAATGGCGAGACGGCCGCAGTGCGTCTCGATGGCTCTGGGCTGCTGACAGTGGATGCGCCGCGCTGAAGATCATGCGCGCAAGGGGCTTCACCTTGATCGAAATGCTGGTCGTGCTGACGCTCATGGCCATCCTCGCCAGTGCCGCCCGGCCGCTGCTGGAGCTGAGCGTTCAGCGCAGCCGCGAGCATGAGCTGCGTGCGGGATTGCGCACCCTGCGCGGCGCGCTCGATGCTTACAAGAAGGCGGTTGAACTGGGCACGGTGGGCAAGGACGCTGAAGGCAGTGGTTACCCGCCCAATCTGCAGGCCTTGGTGGCCGGTGTGCCCGATGCCAAGTCACCGGACGGCAAAAAAGTCTATTTCCTGCGCCGCCTGCCGCGCGACCCCTTTGCCGACAAGTCGCTGAACCCCGCCGAAACCTGGGGCCTGCGCGCGGCCGACAGCCCGCCCGATGAACCACGGCCGGGCCGCGACGTGTTCGACATCTATTCCCGCTCCGAGCGGCGCGCGCTGGACGGCACGAAGTACCGGGATTGGTGATGAAGAACAAGAGCAACGGTTTCACCTTGATCGAGCTGATCGTCGTCATGGCGATCGTGGCGCTGTTGGCGTCGATCGCCGCGCCGCGCTACTTCAACAGCCTGCAAAAGTCGCGCGAGACGGCCATGCTCAGCTCGCTGAACACCATGCGCGACGCCATCGACCAGTTCGCCGCCGACAAGGGCCGTTACCCCGATTCGCTGGAAGAACTCGCCACCGCCCGCTACATCCGCGAGATCCCGGCCGACCCGCTGGCGAACGACAGCCGCGAAGCCTGGGTCATCGTCGGCCCGCCGACCGATGCGCAGATGAGGGGTGAGGCCTATGACGTGCGCAGCGGGGCGGCGGGGCGCTCGGCCGATGGGCGGCTTTATGCCGATTGGTGATGTCTAGCAACGAGCGTGGCTTCAGTTATCTGGGCCTGCTGTTTTTCGTCGCCGTCACTGCAGCGGCTTTGGCGGCACTCGGACAAGCCTGGAGCACGGCCGCCCAGCGTGAACGGGAGCGCGAGCTGGAATTTCGGGGTGGCGAGATTGCGCGAGCAATTGCCAGTTATGCCAAGGCGGCTCCAAATCCGCCGGCGGCTTATCCCAAACGGCTCGAAGACTTGATCGTGGACCGCCGCGCCCTGATTCCGCGATATCACTTGCGGCGTATCTATCCGGACCCCTTCACGGGTCAGCCCGACTGGGTGCTGGTGCCTGAGCCCGGTCAGCCCGGCTCGTTCGCTGCGGTGCACAGCCGGTCAGCTCGGGAACTGCTGCGCGACAGGGCCCCGGATGGCAGCGCTGCACGCAAGGCGGAAGACTGGATCTTCGATGCGCGCGCCTATGACGCTCCATCGGCACCGCTGCCCGTTGCCGCCTCTGCCGTGGCGCAGCCAGCCAATGCAGCCTTGCCTTAGCAAAACTCTTGCTTTTCGTCATAAAACCATCATCCAGCAACATCCTGATAAACCCTCTCCCCCCTTACCTCAATGCCGGGGAAATTGGGATGTTCACGGGAGGATGTCTGTTCAGAATAGAGATTCGAGTCAGGCTAAGTGTCTGCAAGCAGGTCAACTGGTCGGGTGCGACAGCACTCAAGGCCGGCAGCGTGGCACTACAGGGCCTTGCTCACCTGCACGATGTATATCAACTTTGTATGAAAGCAGGTCGTGAAATGAAGAATGTTTGGACTCAAGTTGCGCTGGCCGTAGGCGCCCTTACGTTGGCGGTCAGTGCCCAGGCGGGTGTGCTGCAGGCAGTGATTAATTTCGAAACGGCGGTGACTCCAGATAACAGTCTCGTTCCATTTGCACCACTGCTGGGCAATGGCGACGAGTTCTACCAGCCCGGCTTCGCGGGCCACACCATGTTCTTCGATCCGTTCTCGAACTTAGCGAGTGCATTGCCTGGTGATCTGGTCGGCGCGCTGGTGAATGGCAGCGACTCCACCACCTGCTCCGGTGTGCAATGCCCGGTCAACAACGCCAGCACCTACGTCGGCATGTTGAACGACGGTTATATGGTCTTCGGCGCCCTCGACGGCTTCCGCTTCTCGATCAAGAGCTTCAAAGCCAGCTTCATTGGCAACGGCGACCCACTTCAGAGCACACCCGGCTTTGTGCGCCTGCAAGGCGTGCGCGATGGTCTTTCAAGCACCCAGACCTTTGCGCTGTCCGGCCTGGATGCCAACAACAACCTGAACTTCACCACCTTCAACACGACCGGTGCGTTCTCGAACACGGAATTCGACGTCGTGTACGCCTTTGGCTTCGCCTGCCCGCCAGTTGCCGGCGGCACATCTTGCGTTTCCAACAGCACCGACCGCGCTCAGTTTGCCCTCGACGACATCACCATCGAGCACGTTCCTGAGCCAAGCAGCATTGCGCTGCTGGGCCTGGCCGGCATTGCAGCTTTCAGCGTGCGCCGTCGTCGCGCAATCTGACCCTTCACCCATCGAAAGGACTGTTTGATGAAGATGAAACTAAAGCCCGCCGCACTGGCGACGCTGGTGCTGCTCACAGGTTTGGCCACAAGCTCCTTTGCGCAGGACCGCAAGAC
>JBBQKT010000294.1:0-4495 GCA_038327205.1 Burkholderiales bacterium
TGGTTTATCTGGAAGCGCCGTCGCTGATAGCGGCACCGGCCGAATGCGAGCTTGAGGCCTGGAAGTCCGGGCGGGCCGGGGCGGTTCACTTTCAGCTGCTTCGACGACGCTAAGCCCCAATCGAAATGATCGAGTTCAGCCCCTCGCAGGCAGACTCGAAGACGGTGGGCGAGACCTGCTTCCACACATGGGCCCGTGCGCCGCGCAAGCGCCAGTCAAAGGACTTGGGCTGGTGGGACAACACATAGGCCACTTCGCCTTTGGGCCCGACGTATTTGATGGCAAATGGGTTGGTTTCGTTGTATGCGGCGTGCGTCATCGGCAGGCCGATCACAAGGCCTGTGCGCTCGTTGAAGGCCTTGGTGGACAGCACCAGCATCGGGTGCTCATCGCGCATCTCGCTGCCAACTTGCGGGTTGAAGTTGATCCAGATCATGTCTCGGCGGTCTGGCACCCAGAGCCTGCTGGCTGTCGCCACGCTCAGAAGACCTCAGCGCCGACACGGCCACCGGCCATCACTTCGCCGCCATGCAGTGCCGGGTCGAAGGCCTTGAGTTTTTGCGCCAGGGTCAGCTTTGGTGTGCCGGTCACGCGGATGAAGATGCCCCCCTCGACCACTTCGACTGAGATCGGCAAGCCGCGCGCGAATCGCGCTGCCTTGGCGACGGGCGCGGTGATGCGAATGCCAAGGCCGTTGCCCCATTCCTGGACGGTCTGCTCGGTCTTGACGGCGCTTTCCATGGTCTATCCTTGCGTGATGTTGAAACAAGTTTACACAGCCTAAGCCCTCATCGTCAAATCGCAGGAACTCGCGGGCGATAATCGCTTTGCGCTTTCCAAGGAGCCCCGATTGACTTCAGTCACCGTTCTCACCGCCGTCTACCCCGGCACCTTCGACCCGATGACACTGGGCCATGAAGACCTGATGCGCCGTGCCAGCCGCTTGTTCGAGCGACTGATCGTGGCGGTGGCGGCGGGGCATCACAAGCGGACGATGTTCAATATCGAAGAACGGCTGGAGATCGCCGGCGAGCTGGCGGCCAAGTACCCGAATGTGGAGGTGATCCCCTTCCGCGGCCTGCTGCGCAACTTTGTGATGGAGCATGACGGCAAGGTCGTGGTGCGCGGCTTGCGGGCGGTCAGCGACTTTGAATACGAGTTCCAGATGGCGGGCATGAACCGGCAGTTGATGCCCGAGGTGGAGACGGTGTTCCTGACGCCGTCCGACCAGTTCCAGTTCATCTCTGGCACCTTTGTGCGCGAGATCGCAACACTCGGCGGCGACGTCTCCAAGTTCGTCTCGCCGTCGGTGCGCGCGCGGCTTGAAGAGCGGATCAAGAAGGAGGCTTGAAATGGCACTGATGATTACCGACACGGGCAGCGGGAATCCGCAAGGCATGCCTTGCGCCGCTGCACGCGGCCTGCGCCTGCAAGCGCTGGCCGTATTCGTCGGTTGCACGGAGGTGGCGTTATGGCACTGATGATTACCGACGAATGCATCAACTGCGATGTCTGCGAGCCCGAGTGCCCGAACAACGCGATCTCGATGGGCGAGGATTTCTATCAGATCGACCACAACAAATGCACCGAATGCGTCGGCCACTTTGACGAGCCGCAGTGCGTTCAGCTCTGCCCTGTCGCCTGCATCCCGGTCAATCCGGCGCATGTCGAAGGGCGCGAGATGCTGATGGAGAAATACCTGCGGCTCACTGCCGTCACTTGAAGGTCCAGCATTCGCAGTAAGCCGGCGCTGCGGGCCAGATTGAGGCCGTGGGCACAACGGCAAGCCCGTGTTCCTCCGCCCACCGACACGCCAGCATCCAGCCACCGTGGCTGACGACAAACGGGGCGTCGGTTTGAAAGCTCGCCACCCGTGCCATCAAGGCCGTCAAGGCTTCACCGCCCCCGGGCGCATACGCGGCGAAGTCGACCACCCAGGCGTCGATGTCGGCCCGGCTGATGTCGTCCCAGGCGCGGCCATCCCAAGCACCGAAATCCAGTTCCAGCAGGGTCGGGTCTTGCGTGTGTTGCCAGCCCCAGCGCTTGAGCCACCGGCCCACGTCGGCGCAGCGCTGTAGCGGTGAGGTCACGACGTGGTGCGGCAACCGCCGCCGCCGCGCGACTTGCTGAATCCGCCGCGCCAGCCGCTTGGCTCGGCGCGGTTGCACCGGCAGGTCGGTGCCTGCGCCGATGCAGCGCCCAGTGGCACCGTCGGGCCGCGGATGCCGCCACACCATCAGGCCGTCAAAAGACATTCAGCAGCGCCAGAAACACCAGCAGCGCGCTGAGCTCAACCAGTTGCTGGCAGGCCCCGAGGTTGTCGCCGGTATAGCCACCCAGGCGCTTTTCAAGCCAGCCCTGCACCCAGAACGTGCTGCCGAGCGCGACCACGCTGGCCGCGCAAAGCGTGGGCACGAGCTTCGGTGTGATGCAGGCGATGCCAATGCTGGCCGTGCCGACCCAGGCCAGTGCCACCACCACCGTGCCCCAGCTGGCTTGCGTGGCCAAGGGCTTGGCCTTGGCATGCTCGGCGTCCCCCGCATAGCCCATGCTGTGCAGCAGCCAGACCGGTGCGGCGCGCGAGGCGCAATGCGCCCACAGCAACGCCAATATTGCCGTTGCCGCGCCGTCATCAGCCAGCGCCACCAGGCACGCCGCTTTCAGGCCCAGCAGCAGGATCAGCCCCAGCGCCCCGTAGCTGCCGATGCGCGAGTCCTTCATGATGAGCAGGGCCCGTTCGCGGCTGACCGTGCCACCCAGGCCGTCGCAGGTGTCGGCCCAGCCGTCTTCATGAAAGCCGCCGGTCAGCCACACGCTGGCGGCCATGCTCAAACCGACCGCCACCGATGTGGGCCACAGCCCCATCGACACCCACAGCACGCCGGCGCAGAACCCGCCGACCACCAGCCCGACAGCGGGGAAATAGCGTGCGCACTGTTGCAACCAGGCGGGCTCAAAGCCGACCCAGCGCGGTATCGGGCAGCGGGTGAAAAACTGCAGTGCAATGAAGAAGAGTCGCAGCTCTTTAACGGCGGGACCGATCAGCAGATTCATCAATCGGGGTAGCGCTCGTAAATATCGTGCACGGCGTCAAGCCGGGCCATCAGCAGCGTCACCAAGGCAGGGTCGAACTGGCGGCCCGACTGCTCGTTCAGATAGGCCAGCGCGGCGTCCATATCCCAGGCTTGCTTGTAGCAGCGCTGGCTGACCAGCGCGTCCAGCACATCGACCAGGCCGACGATGCGCCCGGCAATGTGAATCTGTTCGCCCACCAACCCACGCGGATAGCCTTTGCCATCCCATCGCTCATGGTGTTCATGGGCAATCACCGCGCCAAGTTGCAGGATGCGCTTGTCTGAGGTGCGCAGCAGCTCCGCGCCGATTTGCGCGTGGCCTTGCATGGTCAGCCATTCAGCGTCGTCCAGGCGGCCAGGTTTGTTGAGGATGTGGTCAGGTATGGCCACCTTGCCGATGTCGTGCAGGGGCGCCGCCTGGCGGATGAATTCGATCTCGGAGGCACTCATCTGCAAGGCTTCAGCCAACAGGGCCGACAGTTCGCCGACGCGCTTCACATGGGCACCGCCCTCCTCGGAGCGGCGCTCCACCGCCTCGCACAAGATGTGGACGGTAGCGAGCTGGGTCTCGTTGATTTCCTCTCGCAGCAGCAGGCTGCCGTAGGTGATAGCCACATTGGCGCAGAAGATCTCCAGCAACTCGCGCGCCTTCTCGTCGATGGGCTCGGCAAAGCGCATGTAGAGCAGGCTCTCGTCGGCTTGGTCCGGCGGGTCGGCGTCGTTGGCGCTGCGGTAGTAGCCCACATAGGTATTGCCATCGAAAAAGCTTTGCTGCGCATTCAGGCTGCGCTGCAGCGCGGCTTGTACCTCGGCCGGCAGACCCGTCAGGTCGTCGGCGTCCAGCAGCCCGGCAAAGTCGGCCGTGGCAGCCAGCACTTTCATGCGGCCTTCGATGTGCGAGGTGGCGTAGGCGGTGATGCGGCTGGCGCTGAAGCCCTGGCCCTCGTGGCCCAGCAAAAACGCGGCCTGTTCGAGCACGGCCGAGGCAAACAGACGCAGGTTTTTTGAATCGTAAATGCGGGTGATGGCGTCGATCGAGCGGCGCAGCGCGGCACGCGATTGGTCGATCAGCAGGATGTCGCGATAGCTGCGCAGCGCCGCGTAAAACACGGTCACCAGCTTGCGCTGGGTCAGTTCGGTTTTTTCTTTGTAGTCGTTGATGTCATAGGTCTTGATGACCTGCTCTTCGGGTGCCTGACCCGGCTGGCCGGTGCGCAAGACGATGCGGACGTGGGTGTTCTTCAAGACCTCGCGGATGTGGCGCACCGTGTCGAGCCCCGCATGCTCGGTCTCCATCACCACGTCCAGCAGGATCAGGGCCACGTCTTCGCGCTGGCTCAACAGCTCACGCGCCTGCGCGCCGCTGAAGGCGTTGAGGAATTCGAGCCGGCGCCCCGCGAACTCGAAGTTGGACATCACCA
>JBBQKT010000295.1:0-4487 GCA_038327205.1 Burkholderiales bacterium
TTGGCGATGATGGAGGCCGCTGAGATCGCCTGCACTTTCGAGTCGCCCTTGACGATGGCCTCGGCCGGTACCTTCAGCAGCGGCAGGCGATTGCCGTCGACCAGCACCATGGCGGGCTTCAGGCGCAGACCCTCGACAGCACGACGCATCGCCAGCAAGGTCGCCTGCAAAATGTTCAAGCGGTCGATCTCCTCGACGCTCGCCTCGGCGATGCAGCAGCACAGGGCCTTGGCGCGGATCTCGTCGAAAAGGCGTTCGCGCTTCTTCTCGGTCAGCAGCTTGGAATCGGCCAAGCCACGGATTGGGTTGGCATCGTCCAGCATCACCGCCGCCGCCACGACCGGCCCGGCCAGTGGCCCGCGCCCGGCCTCGTCGACCCCCGCCATCAGGCCGGGGCCGCGCCAGATCAGGCCGGGTTGCTTAGATGCTGACGTCGATGATTTTCGCGATGGCATCGGCTGCCCGTTGCGCGGTGTTGCAGCGCAGCTGTTGATGTTGTTCGGCAAAGCGGGCCCGGGCTCGCTCGCAGCGTGCCGGGTCGTCCAGCCAGGCCAAGCCCGCGCGTGCCAGCGCCTCGGGCGTGCAGGCATCCTGGATCAGCTCGGGCACCAGGAACTCACGCGCCAGCACATTCGGCAGCCCCACCCAGGGCTGCAAATTCTTGCCCTTCATCCGCCACCAATTCAAGGCGTTGACACGGTAGGCAATCACCATCGGCCGCTTGAACAGCGCCGCTTCAAGCGTGGCCGTGCCGCTGGCCACCAGGGTGACGTCACAGGCGGCCAAGGCCTCGTGCGAGCGGCCGTCGAGCAGGGTCAGATGCAGGCCGGGATGTGCCGCGAGCAGCGGCTCGACCAAGGAACGCAAGCCCGGCACGACCGGCATCACAAACCGCAAGCCCGGCCGCGCCTGCTGCATCAGTGCGGCGGCGGCCAGCAGCGGCGGCGCGATATAAGCGATCTCGCTCTTGCGGCTGCCGGGCAGCAGCGCAATCACAGTCTCGGCCTCAGCCAGGCCCAGCGCCGCGCGGGCAGCGGCCCGTGGCGGCTCCAGCGGAATGGCATCGGCCAACGGATGGCCGACATAGGTCGCGGCGATGCCGTGGGCGTGCAGCAATGCGGGCTCGAACGGGAACAGGCACAGCACATGATCGGCAGCCGCCTTGATCTTTTCGACCCGCTCGGCCCGCCAGGCCCAGATAGACGGGCAGACGAAGTGGATGGTCTTGATGCCACCAGCACGCAGCCGCGTCTCCAGGCCGAAATTGAAATCAGGCGCGTCGATGCCGATGAAGGCGGCCGGCCTGTCGGCCAGCAGCCTGTTGCCGAGCTGGCGGCGGATGGACAGCAGCTCGCGGATGTTCAGCAGCGCGTCCACATAGCCGAAGATCGACAGTTTGCTGTGCGGCCACCAGGTCTCGAAGCCCTGGGCCTGCATGCGGGGACCGCCGATGCCGTGCGCGGTCAACGTTGGCCAGCGTGCACGCAGACCGCTGAGCAGCAGACCGGCCAGCAAGTCCCCCGAGGCCTCGCCCGCCACCATGCCAAAAGCGGGCTTGCCGCTCAACGCACAATACCGCGCGCGGCGCTGGCAAGAAAAGCCAGCATCAGCGCCGCGTCTTCACCGTCTAGCGCACCAATGGCAGCCATCGACTGCTCCAGGGTCAAGGACTCGCGGTACAGCAGCTTGAACATCTGGCGTATTGCCGCCATCCGCTCGGCCGTGAAACCGCGCCGCTTCAGCCCGGTCAGATTGACCGCACGGGCGGACAGCGGGTTGCCGTCGACCGTCACGAAGGGCGGCACATCCTGGGCCACATGGGCCTGAAAACCGATCATCGCGTGGGCACCGACCCGCATGCGCTGCAGGATGCCGGTCAGCCCGCCGATGGTCACCCAATCGCCGATCTCCACATGGCCGGCCAGGGTCACGCCATTGGCCAGCACGATGTGGTCGCCCAGCACCACGTCATGGGCCAGATGCACATAGGCCATGATCCAGTTGTCGTTGCCCACCGTGGTCACACCCCGGTCCTGCGCAGTGCCGAGATTGAAGGTGCAGAACTCACGGATCGCATTGCGGTCGCCGATCACCAGCCGCGTTGGCTCACCCGAGTACTTCATGTCCTGCGGCGTCGCGCCGATGGAGTTGAACTGAAAGATGCGGTTGTCCACGCCAATGGTCGTGTGGCCTTCGATCACGCAGTGCGGGCCCACCGTCGTGCCGGCGCCGATCTTGACGTGCGGGCCGATCAGGCTGTACGCGCCCACGGCCACCGAGCTGTCCAGCTCGGCGGCAGGATCGATGATGGCGGTGGGGTGAATCTTGTGCATCACTTCAGCATCAGTTCAGCAATCGATACGGCGCATCGTGCACATCAGCTGCGCTTCGGCGGCGAGTTGGTCGCCCACCAAAGCGCGGGCGCTGAACTTGAAGATGCCTGCCTTCATCCGGTCGAGCGTGACGTCGAGAAAGAGCTGGTCACCCGGCTCGACGACACGCTTGAAGCGGCAGGCGTCGATGCCAGCAAAGTAAACCACCGTCTTGTCGTCCAACACCGTGTCCATGCTGTGGAAACTCAGCAGGCTGGCGGCTTGCGCCAGCGCTTCAATGATCAGCACCCCAGGCATGACGGGCCGATGCGGAAAATGCCCCATGAAAAACGGTTCGTTGATCGAGACGTTTTTGAGCGCCCGAATCCGCTTGCCCTTTTCGATCTCCAGCACCCGGTCCACCAGCAGGATCGGATAGCGGTGCGGCAGGCGCGTGAGGATTTCGTGGATGTCCATCGTTGTCATATCGGATTCTTCTTTTCTAGCGCTCGGATGCGGTCTCGCAGACTGTAGAGCTGACGCAAAGTGGCCGCGTTCTTCTCCCAGCTCGCATTGTCATCGAACGGAAACACACCGCTGTACACGCCCGGCTTGCCGATGCTGCGGGTGATGGCCGTGCCCATTGAAATATGCACGCCGTCGACCAGGGTCAAATGACCAATGATCATCGCCGCGCCGCCCACCGTGCAGTTCGCGCCGATGGTGGTGCTGCCCGCCACTGCACTGCAGCCCGCCATCGCCGTGTGATCGCCGATGCGGACGTTGTGGCCGATCTGGATCAGGTTATCGAGCTTGACGCCGTTGCCGATCACCGTGTCGGCGAGTGCGCCTCGGTCGATGCAGGTGTTGGCGCCAATCTCGACATCGTTGCCGATGCTCACCGCACCGAGCTGTTCGATCTTGACCCAGGTACCCGCTTCTTTTGGCCCACTCGGCGCAAAGCCGAAGCCGTCAGCCCCAATCACAACGCCACTGTGGACGATGCAGCGCTCGCCGATCTTGCAATCGAAGCCCAGCGTCACCCGGGCAGCGAGCCGCGTTCCGGCACCGACATTCGCATTGCGCTCGACCACGCAGTGGGCGCCAATCCGCGCACCCGCGCCGATCTGGGCGCCGGCGTCGATGACGGCCAGTGGGCCGATGTCCACACCCTCGCCGATCACGGCCGTCGTATCGATAACTGCGCTGGGATGGATGCGCGCTGCCGGCAAGGGCCGCACACGCGCCGCCCACCACTGCGTAAGCCGGGCAAAGTAGAGATACGGGTCAGGGGTGACGATGGCTGCGCCGCGTGCCGCTGCGACTTCGGCAAAGGCCGGGGCGACGATCACGCAGGCGGCAGCGGAGGTGGCGAGCTGCGATTGGTAGCGCGGGTTCGACAGAAAGCTCAAGGTCGTCGCATCGGCCTCCGTCAAGGGACCGACACGGTTGATCGTCAAAGCGGCGTCACCATGAAGATCGCCGCCCAAGGCGGCGATAACTTCGCTCAGTGCAACGGGGCTTGCGCCCACCTTCACTTCTGCGCGTTGAGCGCGTCGATCACCTTCTTGGTGATGTCCACGCGGGCGCTGAAATGGATCGCATCCTGCAGGATCAGGTCGTACTTTTCAGCATCAAAAATCTGTTTGATGACGCGATTGGCACGCTCGACCACGGCCGACAGCTCTTCGTTCTTGCGCTGGGTCAGGTCTTCTTGCCATTCACGTTTCTTGCGCTGCAGATCACGGTCGGATTCGACCAGGTCGCGCTGACGGCGGTTGCGCTCGGCCTCAGCCAAAGTGGGCGCATCTTTCTCGAGCTTCTCGGCCGCGCCGCGCAGCTTGGCCTCGATGTCCTTGAGCTCTTTTTCGCGCTTGCCGAATTCGGCTTCGAGCTTCAGCTGGGCTGCCTTGGCAAGATTGGCCTCGCGCAGCACCCGCTCGCTGTTGACGTAGCCAATCTTCATCATCTCTTGCGCCTGCGCGGCCACGGCCGACACCGACATCATGGCGGTCACGATGACCGCTTTGAACAGCTTGCTCTTCATCAGAATGCGTTCCCGATCTGGAATTGGAATTTCTCGATTCTATCCGTGGGCTTCTTGCGAATCGGCGAGCCGAAGCTCAATCGCAGCGGGCCCATCGGAGAAACCCAGCTCAAACCGACACCCGCCGA
>JBBQKT010000296.1:0-4466 GCA_038327205.1 Burkholderiales bacterium
GGCTTCGTCTGCGCTCAGCAATTGCCCGGTCGTCTTGAAATTGACGAACACCCCGTGATCGGGGAAGCGGCTGGGGTCAGCGGCGCGCAATTGGCGCTGCATGTCGGTGTCGATGATGCCCGGTGCCAGCGACACGATGGCGGCGCCGTCGGGTCGCTCCGCTTCGTCCAGCGCCATCGCGCGGCTCAGGTTGTCCATGCCCGCCTTGGCTGCGCAATAGGCCGCGCTGCCCGCCATCGCACGGCGGCCCAGGCCGGAGGAAATATTCAGGATGCGCCGCTCGCTGCCCAACCCCATGGCGGCCGTGCCGCGCAGGAAGGCGCTGCTCAGCAGCAAGGTGGCCTCCAGGCCGACGCGCAGTGCGTCGGACAACTCGGTCAGCGTTGCCTCGTCCACCGGCCCTGGTTGGGCCAACATGCCCGCGTTGTTGATCAGGGTGGCGCTGCTGAATGCGTCGGTCGGCTGTGCCTGCAGCCAGGCGAGCAGGGCCTCGGCTGCCGCCAGCGGATGAGAGAGGTCGTGCGCCCATTGCGCGAGCGGCGCACCTTGGGCCAGCGCAGCGGCGGCCAGCGCCGGGTTGGCGTGGCGCGAGATGCCGATCACCTGGTGAAGCGGTGCCAGCAGCTGTCGGGCGATGGCCTCGCCCATGCCGCGCGAGGCGCCGGTGACGATGTAGAGCGCGGCTTGTGTCATGGCATGTCCTTCTTGCTGAAAACCAGCAGCAGATTATTGGCCGGCATGGCGATCTGGCGCGCAAGCTGCAAGCCGTGGCGCTCGGCCTCGGCCTGCACATCGGCCAGTTTGCGCAGCCCCCAGGCTGGGTTGCGGCGCTGCAGGTCGGCATCGAACGCTGCGTTGCTCGGCGCTGTGGCAACGCCCGCCACGATGAAGGGGCCGTAAACAATCAACGGCCCGCTCGGCCGCAAATGCCGCGCTGCTCCACGCATCAATGCCGCGCAAGTGCCCCACGGCGAGATGTGCAGCATATTGGCGTTGAAGATGGCGTCCAGTCGCTGGGCATGGCTGGGCGGCAGGGGCCAGTCAGCCTCCGTTGGCAGATCGCTCAAAAGATCGAGCCGCAGCGGCGCAGGGCCGTCGGGCCAGTAGGCGCGGATGGAGGCCAGCGACTGCGCGTCGGGGTCGCTCGCCAGCCAGTCCCAGCCCGGCATGCCAGCTGCGAAATGCGCCACATGTTGGCCGGTGCCGCTGGCAATCTCGAGCGCCCGTCCTTGGGCCGGCAGCAGGCTCAGCAAGGCCTCCAAGATGGGTTGTTTGTTGCGCTCGGCAGCGGGGGAGTGGAGCGCTGCTGGGGGAATTGGCGTCGTCATCAGAAGTCCGGTGAGCAGTCCAGCGTCAAGCGCCATCCGGGCAGGCTCAAGTGGCAGGCATGCAGGTGAAGGCGATCATGGGTCGGGGGCTGTGAACCATACAGCGCATCGCCCAAAATTGGGTGGCCGAGCGCCAGCAGATGCACGCGCAGCTGATGGGTGCGGCCGGTCAAGGGTTCCAGTTCCAGGCGTGTTGTGTGGGCGGCCCCATCCTGCGAAAACACCCGCCAGCGGGTGAGCGAAGGCTTGCCCTGGGCATGATCAACCCTTTGCCGGGGCCGGTTCGGCCAATCCGCTGCCAGCGGCAACTCAATGTGCTGCCAGTCGGCCCCGACCTCGCCCATCAAACCCTGCACCACCGCCACATAGCGCTTGCCCACCTGGCGTGCTTCAAACGCCATGCTCAATGCCCGCTGTGCCGCCGCGCCGCGGGCGAGCAGCAACAGGCCCGAGGTGGCCATGTCCAGGCGGTGGACGATCAGCGCCTCGGGGTGGCCGCCTGCTTGCAGCCGGTGCACCACGCAATCCTGCTTGTCTGCGCCTCGGCCCGGCACGGACAACAGGCCGGCAGGCTTGTTGACGACGATCAGATCCGCGTCGAGATGAAGGACAGCAAGCCCATTCAAAACTGGTCGATCCACCCGGATTGCAGCGCCGATTGCGGGTTTGAGCCGGCCTCCCGCACCCGCGCCAAGGCAAGGGCCGTCGGCAGACCGAGGTGCTTCAGCACGCAAGCAGCCACGGTGCCGGTGCGCCCGATGCCCGCCGCGCAATGCAGCAAGACATGCTGGCCCAGTAGCAGGCTGTTCGCCACCTGCTCGACGCCCAGCTTGAACGCCGTCGGGTCGGCACCCAGTCCGTAGTCCCGCATGGGCAGATGCTGCCACCGGAACGGCAGCCGGCCCTCGGCGATCGCCTTGTGATAACCCGGCGACATTGCCGCTACTTCTTCAAGCGGATTCAGGCACACCACCACGGTCAGGCGCTGCGCCCGCGCTTCGTCCAGGAACGCAGGCCAGGATTCAAGCCGCCCGGGCATTGACTGCAGGAAGAGCGCACCCGGCGCGGTGGTGGTGTCGAGGTTGACGGGGCGAAAAGGCATGGTGGCTGAATTGTCGGCGTACAGACGCAAACGCGCTGGGCTCACTCCCACTTCCACTGCCAAATCAATTCCAGCGCGTTGTCGTCCCCGCCCTGCGCCCGCAACGTAAAGCGCTGCGCGATCCGGTAGATCAGCTGCCAGCTGCCGGTGGTGGCGTTCAGTCCCCGCTCGTAGCCGACGAACCAGCGCCGCGACAGTTGCTTGCCGAGGCGCACGACCGTGCCGCGGGTGTCGGCTTCGTTTTGCAGGACCGACAGCTCATCGAGGCCCAAATTCTTGATCAGCTTGCCCGAGGCGCTCTCGCCTTCGCCGCTGAGCAGGGCCAGGGCGGCGCGCTGCAAGAGTGCGGTGTCGGCGCGGCCCAGGCCGTCGGGGGCACGGCCGAGGACGAGCCACGACAGCTTGTCGGTGTCACTCATCTCCGGCTCGGAGAAGAGCTTGATGCGGGGAGCGAGCGCGGTGCCAAGCAGGCTGACGCCGACGCGCACATCGTCGTTGCTGGCGCGCACGGCCAGCACATTGAGGCGCGGGTTGTCGTAGGGGCCAACAAAATTGATCTCGCCGCGCTCGATGTCGAGCTTCTGGCCGTAGGCCACGTAGGTGCCGCCGTAGGTGTTGACCGTGCCATTGAGGGTGAGTTTGCCGTCCGATTGCGCCAGCTTCAGCTCGCCGCGCAGACGGCTGTCGAAGCCCCGGCCGCGCAGCTTCAGATCATTGCCCAGGTTGATGTCGAGTTGAACCATGGTTTTGCGGGCAGCCGGCGAAGGCGGCTTGGGCACGGGCTTGCCATTGGCATCGAGCGGTGCGCTGGGTTCGGCCACGGTTTCGGGCCGCAGCACGACCACATCGTCGTCCAAGCTCGGGGCGTCGCCGCGTGAAAAGTCGAACAGGCCTTCGTCGATATTCAATTTGCCGGTGATCTGCAGGGCTTGCGCGCTCAGGTCCAGCTCGGCGTTGCCGCTGGCCCGCAGGCGGCGATCGACGCGGTTGAGCAATACAAAGTGGTCGGCCAGGATCCGCAGCTTGGCGGTGGGCTGGGCACCCAGGCTGGCTTGACCACTCGCTGTGAGCGTGCCAGCGCCGCCGGTGCCGCCCGTTGCACTTCTTGCGCTGAACGAGGTGAGCGTGGCGTTGTCGCCCTTCAGGCTCAGTGCAAACGCACCTTCGGTCACGTCCACGCCGAGCAAGGGGTTGCGCACGGCAATCGCGCTGCCATTCGCCTGGCCGGTCAACTCCGGTGCGCCGACGGTGCCGCCCAGCTGCAAGCTCGCTGCGATGTTGCCGCCCAGCCGCCAGCCGGCAGGCACCCAGCCGCCCCAGGTGCCGAGGTTGGCGATATTGGCGCGCAGCACGCCGCTCAGCCGGGCGCTCGGCGCAGGCCAGAGTGCCTGGCGGTCGGCGTTCACGGTGATGGAACCGCCCAGGGTGCCGAGCGTGCTGCCCGCAATCGCCTGGGTGAACTGCCAGATGCCGTTGTGCGCGTTGAGCGTCAGACGCAGATCGGTCAGGCCCAGCGGCTGCACGCCCCGCTCGTCGGTCACGCTGAGGTCGCCGTTTTGGGTGCCTTCCTGGCGCAGCAACTCCATGTCGATGGCCAGCTCGGGCAGGGTGCGCACGCTGGCCCGGCCACCAACCACCAGCTTGCCACCCCAGCCAAAGTCAGGCTGCCAGCGTGCCAGCAGTGGGGCGACGGGCAGGGGTTCCATCTCGATTTCGGCGCGTACGAACGCATGCTCGCTGGCGTTGCGCGGCGCTGCCCATTGCAGCTCGGTCCAGCGCAGTTGCGCGCCGCCCAGTTCGATGCGGCCGGGGGCAGCGCTGGCATTCATCAGGCCTGCACCGGCGCTGCCTTGAACCTGCACTTCGAGCGGTTTGGCTTCGGCCACTTTCACCCAATCGGGCAGCTGCGGATTGCTGGGACGGGCCAGCAATTGCGTCACCCGGGCGCGCCAGGTGATTGGTGAGGAAGCGGCGGCCAGGTCTTGCCAGGCCTGCAGCGGCGAGCTGCCGAGTTGGCCCGTCAGCGCCAGCTTGGC
>JBBQKT010000297.1:0-4435 GCA_038327205.1 Burkholderiales bacterium
TGAATCGCTGGGCCTGACCGGCCTGCGCTTTGCCAACACCGCGCCCGATGGTGGCTGGGGCAATGCAGCTGGCGCCGGGGTCGGTCAGCTGCAGATGACCGCCTGGGACAGCCTGCGCCTGCTCTGGTTGCTCGACGACCAAGCACCGCCCGCGCCCTGGCTCCCTGCTGACCGGCCACCGCTGCTGGCCGCCAGTCATGCGCATGTGATGCTGTGCCTGCGTGAGCAGCGCCTGCACGAGGTCTTGTCTAGCAGCAAGCTGCGGGCCGAGCCTGGCTGGGTCGAGGGCCTGCCCGACGAGGTGCTGTTCGCGCACAAGACCGGCACCACCGACAACTACGCCAGCGACGCCGGCATCGTCACGGGCCGCGCGTCAGCCCGGCGCCACTATCTGATCGCCCTGACCAGCAATCTCGGCCGCCGCTATGCGGCCACGCCCGCCTGCGCCAGCACCTGGCGTTTGCCGGCGCTGGGTTCTGCAGTCGATGGGGTGATGAGAGAACTACTCGGGGATTAAATCAAGGCGCGTGGCGAGCGCAGAACTCGGCCGGGGTGAGGATGGCAAACGTCTTGGCCAGCGCGAGCAAGTCTTTATCACCGGTGACCAGAAGTTCGGCACCTGACGCCAGCAAAGCGGCCAAAACGGGTTCATCTGCCACATCACGCACCTGGGCTTCGGCCGCTTGCGTGAGTGCGCCAAATGCGGGTTCGACCACGTCAGCGGCGAACGCCATCAATTCGACCAATTCGCTGATCTCGGCCTCAGACAAACTGGAAAACGGCTTCAAGCGCGGCAGCACACGCGCGCACTCGGCCAAGATCCACGGCGACAACACCACCTGCAACGCACCGCTGCGCCAAGCCGCCACGATGCGCCCTGGCGGCCCTGCGGGATAGGCCATCCCGGCCACGATGACATTGGTGTCGAGGACGACGCGCACGGCGCTTTACCGCCGTCCTTTGCTGGCCTTCATTTCTCGGCGCACGGCCGTTGTGGCGGCTTCGATGGCCGCCATGCCTTCGTCTTCTGGCACCTTGGCAAAGTCCTGCTCCATCCGCGTGCACATCGCGTCGAAGCGATCCTGCATGCGCCGGATCCGCTCGAACAAGCGAGCGTCAATCAGGGCGGCCACCGGCTTGCCGTCCTTTTTGATGAGCACGCTGTCATTGCGGTACTGCACGATATTGAGCATTTCGCCGAGGTTTTGGCGGAAGGCAACGGCGCTGGTTTCGGTGATCACATCAGACTCCTTCGACCAGATTGATCGATATGGTCATTATGGCGGCAGTGGATGCAAAAAAACCCCATGCAGCCTGACAGCCACGCGGGGTTTTTTGTTGGAAAGCGGCCCGAGGGCCGCGTTCTTAAATCACCAGAACTTGTAGTTCGCGCGCAGGGTCAGGGCACGCAGGCGCGGGTCGCCCACGCGGCTGTCCCAGCCGGCGCCGCCGACGTTGTCGACGTTGTGGCCCGAAAACGGCGGTTTGGTGTCGAACAGGTTCTTGATGCCAGCAGTCAGGCTGAGGTTCTTGATGCCGCTGTAGTTCACGCTCAGGTTGTAAAGCGCATAGCTGCTGACCTTGGACGGCAAGGTTGGCGGCGTGAAGCCCGAGTAGCCGCCCACCTCCTGGTTGTAGCCGTTGGAGTAGTTCTGCGACAGCGTGGACGACCAGTTGCCGCCGCTCCAGGTCAGGCTGGCCGAGTGCTTCCAGCGGAGCTTCAGGTCATAGCCGAAGTCCGGCCCACCGAAGTCGTTGACGCGCTCAACATACGGATCATCCGGGCTGAAGCGGCTCTTGTAGCTGTTGGTGTAGGTGCCGTCGAAGGTGGCCACCCAGTTGCCCACGTCGGTCTTGAAGTTCAAGGTGACGTTGATGTCCACGCCGTCGGTCTTGTCACCGGCCAGATTGAAAAACGGCGCCACGACCTCGGTGATTTCCTGGTTCGCGGGGTCGCGCTTGACGAAGGCCTTGTAGCGTTCGTAATTGTTGAGCAGGGTCAGGCCTGAGAGGGCCGAAATGCGGTTGTCGATCTGGATGTTCCAGTAGTCCACGCCGGCCGACACCCAAGGGGCGGGCGAGACCGCCACACCGAGGGACCACTGCTTGCTTTTCTCGGGCTTGAGGGTCGGGTTGGAGATGGTGGTGATACCGGGACGGATGCCGCAGCCTTGCGAGCCCGGCACGGTCTCGACGCCCTTGGGGCAGAGCACCGGGTCGTTGATGTCGCTGTTGAACTGGCCGGTGACCGAGCCGCCGTAAAGCGAGTCGAAGTCAGGCGCATGAAAGCCGCGAGTCACTGAGCCACGGAACAGCACTTCCTTCGTCGGCTGCCAGCGCAGTGAGGCCTTGGGGTTGGTCGTGCCGCCGAAATCGCTGTACTTGTCGTGGCGTGCCGACAAGGTCAGGTCCAGGTCCTTGAGCACCGGGATCGCGAACTCGGTGTAGATCGCGTTGATCTTGCGGCTGACTTGATCAAGCGAGGGCACGGCGGTCACACCATTGACTGAGGCCAGTTGCGGCTGGCCATCGGTGTATCGGTAGGTTTCCTTGCGCGAGTCGAAGCCGAAGGCAGCAACCACGTTACCGGCTGGCAGCGCGAACAATTCCTTGGACATCACCCCGTCGATTTGCGTCACGCTGGCCTTGCCGCCGTAGAGGCTGTTGCCGCGTGCGCTGGCATCGCTGATCAGTTGCAGCGCCTCGGCCGTCTGAGTCTGGCCGGGCATGAGGAACGGGTTGACCTTGCCGCTGGCCACGGCGGCAATCAGCTTGTCGGTGAACATATTGCCCTCACCGTAAACCGTGTTGGCCTTGCTGGAGGCGGTCGAGATGCCGAGCTTGTAGTCCCAGCCGGCGAATTCGCCGTCCAGTCCGGCCAGCACGCGCTGCGCGTCGGTGGTGGTGTTCTGCTGGCGCGGGCCGCAGGGGATGCAGCGCCAGCGCACGATCTCCGGCTTGCTGGCGTCGAAGACCACACGGCCGTCGGCCGGGTCGGTGGGCTTGCGGAAGAACGTGGGGGCCAGGGTGGCGAGGTCCTGATAAAAGGCGCCGCCGGCGGGATAGCGGTAGGAGTTGCTGGTCAGCTGGATCGGGGTGTACTCGACGGCTGACTTGGTGCGCGAGGCGACGGCCTCAATGAAGGCCGTCGTGTCCTTGTTGACCTTGAAGCTGGCTTTGCCGACGAAGTTGGTGTGCTCCACCGGCTGCATCAGGCTCCACTGCTTGCCGTAATCGTAGGCGCAGGCCTTGCTGAAGCTGGTGCTGCCGGTCACGTCGCCACGGTAGGCGTACATGTCGGGGATGGTTTCGCACTTGCCCTGCAGATTGAGCAGGCCGAGGCGGCTGCGCGAAACAGTGTCGCCCGGCAGCACGAAATTGCCGTTGATGGCGGTGCCGCTGCGCACGCCGAGGTTGGCAAACGGGGTGCCGGTGGTGTCTGGCGCGAGGCCACGCTCGGGCTGATAGCCGTTCACGAAATCGCGGTCGGCGCCGCGCAGCCGGCTCTGCTTGTCCATCGCCAGGCTGGCAACGATGTTGAAGCGGTCCCGCTCCAGATCACCCGCACCGAAAATCGCCGAGACGCCGTTGATGTTGCCGCCGCCGTGCTGGGTGTTGTCGGTAGACAGCGTCGCTTCGAAGCCCTGGTAGTCCTTCTTCAGGATGAAATTGATCACGCCGCCGACAGCGTCGGTGCCGTACAGCGATGAGGCGCCGTCCTTCAGGATTTCAACCCGGTCGATGGCGCCGAACGGAATGCTGTTCAGGTCGACCGACTGGCCGTTCAGGCCGTGGGTCGAGAGCCGCCGGCCGTTCAGCAGCACCAGCGTGTACTGCGCACCCAGGCCGCGCAGCGAGGCGGCCGAGGAGCCGTTGTTGTGGGCCTTGTTGGCGAGGCTGTTGAGGAAGTCGCCACCCTGGTTGCTGGCGAGGTTGTCCTGGCCGTTGCCGTTGGCCGACAGGCGCGAGATCAGCTGCTCGGCGCTGGTGATGCCCTGCTTGACCAGGTCCGCCGCCTTGATGACCTGAACCGGTAACGCGCCTTCGTCCTGGACCCGCTTGATGCTGGAGCCGGTGATTTCAACCCGCTCGATTTTTTGAACCGGATCGGTGGACTGCGCGAATGCGCTGACCATCAGCTGCGAACCGAGGCCAATCAGCGCAAGACTGCGCGCGAGTTTGTTCAGTTTCATGGAGGTGTTCCTTCAACGACGGGTAGAGCGAGGGAAATGACAGAGCCATGTCTATGGTGCGGCAGGCGGCAGCCGCAACACCATAGGGGCGCACCGCATTTGTGGTGAAAGCCGCAATGAATGCTTGTCGGGCCCGCATAACCTGGGGGAATGAGCGCCCCAGCTGGTGCGCAAGCAAGCATCGCCTTGTGCGTATTTGCCGCGTCGTGGTGCGTGTTCGGTGCCCGTACAGTGCCGGCACC
>JBBQKT010000298.1:0-4435 GCA_038327205.1 Burkholderiales bacterium
CCTTTGGACTTGCCGGTGACGCGGCGCCCATCAGCGAGGGCATCAGCGAGTTAAGGATTCATTACGGCCCTGGCTACCGCGTCTACTTTCAGCGGCGGGGCAACACGATCATCGTGCTGCTGTGCGGCGGTGAAAAAGGCAGCCAGGACAAGGACATCAAAACGGCCAAGCGTCTGGCCGCGGACTGGAGTGCATGACCATGACTGAAAATCTGAGCACCTACGACCCCGCAGAAGACCTCAGCTCCGACGTCGCCATCGCCACGTTCATGGCGGAGGCATTCCAGACGAATGACGCCGCCTATGTCGCCCACGCCCTGGGCGTGGTGGCTCGCGCAAAGGGCATGGCGCAGATCGCCAAGCAGACCGGCTTGTCCCGCGAACAGCTGTACCGGTCGTTCAGCGAGACCGGCAACCCGACCTTGCGCACGACGCTGGCGGTCATGAAGGCACTCGGCGTGGAGCTGACGGCACAGCTGCCTTCGACGGCCTGAGCGCCCGCCAGGACGCAGGCTCGTTACGATCCCGGCCCATGAACCCGAACCTTTTCGCCGCGCTGCGCGCCGCATTCCCGACCGACCTCGACGCCACCGCCATTGAGTGCGCGGACGGCGAGGCCGGCAGTTACAGCTGGCGCGACCTGGAACGCGGCACCGCGATGCTGGCCAATCTGCTCGATTCGCTCGACCTGCCACCGGGCAGCCGCATCGCCGTGCAGACCGAGAAAAGCGTCGAAGCGCTGATGTTGTACCTCGCCGTGCTGCGCGCCGGTTATGTCTACCTGCCGCTGAATAACGCCTACCAGGCGGGCGAGATCGAGTACTTCATCGGCAATGCCGAACCGGCCGTCGTCGTCTGCGCGGGCCGGCATTTCGGCTGGGTCTCGAAGATCGCGTTCCTGGCAGGCACCACCTTCGTCTTCACCCTGAATGACGACCGCAGCGGCAGTCTGTTGGAGCGCGCGGCGCAGATGAGCGATCAGCACCAGATCGCCGTCAAAAGCGCCGACGACATGGCCGCGATCCTGTACACCAGCGGCACCACCGGGCGCAGCAAAGGGGCAGTGCTGAGCCACGGCAACCTGCTCAGCAACGCCCTGACACTCAAAGACTTCTGGGATTGGCGCAGCGACGATGTGTTGATCCACGCGCTGCCGATCTTCCATGTTCATGGCCTCTTCGTCGCCTCGCATGGGGCGTTGCTGGCGGGCGCCAAGATGATCTGGTTCAGCAACAAGTTTGAGCCGCGCGCGGTGATCGACAAATTGCCCCAGGCAACGATCTTCATGGGCGTGCCGACCCTGTATGTCCGTCTGCTGAACGAGGGCGGCCTGACCCGCGAGGCCTGCGCCTCGATCCGGCTCTTCATCAGCGGCTCGGCCCCGCTCTTGATCGACACTTTCCGTGATTGGCAGACGCGCACCGGCCACACGATCCTGGAGCGCTACGGCATGAGCGAGACGGCGATGTTGACATCGAACCCCTGCCGCCCCGTGGACGGTGATCGCATCGGGGGCACCGTCGGCCCGGCCCTGCCGGGTGTCGGCTTGCGTGTGGTGAACGACGCGGGCGCGGCCTGCCCCGTCGGCGAGATTGGGCACATCGAAGTGCGTGGCCCGAATGTGTTTGCGGGCTACTGGCGGATGCCGGAAAAAACCGCTGAAGAATTCACCGCCGATGGCTGGTTCAAGACCGGGGACGTCGGCAAGCAGGAATTGCGAACGGGCTACATCACCATCGTCGGCCGCAGCAAGGATCTGATCATCAGCGGCGGCTACAACGTCTACCCGGCCGAGGTGGAATCCACCCTCAACGAGTTGCCCGGGGTGGCCGAATCCGCCGTGATCGGCGTGCCCCATGCCGACTTCGGTGAGGCGGTGGTGGCCATCGTGGTGGCCAAGGCCGGTGCGCAGCTCGACAGCGCGGCGATGGCGGTAGCGCTGAAGGCCCGCATCGCCAATTTCAAGGTGCCGAAGAAAGTGTTCGTCGTTGCCGAACTGCCTCGCAATGCGATGGGCAAGGTGCAGAAAAATCTGTTGCGCGAGCAGCACCAGGGGCTGTTCGTTTGAGCGCCAACTTGCCCTCGAACGCCGCCTGCCCGCGCTGCAGCGGCCAATTTCGCTGTGGCGTCGCCGATCAACATTGCGCCTGCTTCGACCTGCCAATCGGCCCGGCGCTGCGGGCGCAATTGGCGGTGGACTACATCAACTGCCTGTGCGTGGCCTGCTTGGCTGAATTGCAGCTTGAACAAGCGCAGAAACAAAAACAGGAGCCGTAGCTCCTGTCAGGTCGACAGATCAGGAAAGGCGAGAACTTACTTCTTCGCTTCTTCCTTCTTGACCGGTGGCTTCGCATCCTTCTTGTCCATCATTGGCTTTGCGCCGCTGGCGCTGCTGGCAGCAGCCATCGGGGCGCCACCGGCGTGCGATGCAGCTTGCACCTGGAAAGCGGTCAAGGCGAAGGCGGCAACGGCGAGTGTCGAGAAAAGCTTCTTGCTCATGGGATTTTTCCTTGGGTGGTTAGTCATCAACGTGAATCGACCGAATCAGCACCAACCTTGCGCCGCTTGGATCGGCCCGCCGCTGTGCTTTTTGTCAAACGCTGTGGGTGCCGAATCCGGTGACAGGGGTTTACCCGTCAATGCCTCAGCCAAAGCAGCGCACGGATACTATCCGACATCTTTACCAACTGCTCAATACCGTTGCACAAGCTCGTCAGTTGCTTCTTCCTCGGCCTCCTCCTGACGCTCAGTGCGCTGGCAGCGGCTGCGCCGTTCAAACCTCAAAGCGACACCGAAGTATTGGAAGTCTTACCCGCCCGCGCCACTGATCCGCGCATGCGGGAGTTGCGCCGCCTGCGCGCCGAGCTGGCCGCCCGGCCGACCGATCTGCCCACCGCCGTGCAACTGGCTCGCGCCTATTACAGCGAGGTAGCGGCCGAGGGCGACCCGCGCTATATCGGCTACGCGCAAGCCGCCCTGGCCCCCTGGTGGGACCTGCCCGCGCCGCCTGCGCCGGTGCGCGTGATGCGGGCGATGTTGCTTCAATTCAGCCACCAGTTCGACGCCGCCCTGGCCGATCTGCAGGCCGTGACGCAGCAGGACCGCGAGCAGGGCGAGGCCTGGTCCTGGCAGACCGCCATCCACCTGGTGCGTGCCAACTACGCCGAAGCGCGCCGCAGCTGCACCGAAATGACGCGCCTGGCAACGCCCTTGATTGGCGCGGGCTGCGCGGCGCAGATCGATTCATTGACCGGCCATGCCGCCGCAGCAGCCAAGGCCTTGAACGAGGCGTTGGCAGGCAACCCGAAGGCGGGTGCGGTCGAGCGTTTGTGGGTGTTGACGCGGCTGGGCGAAATTGAAGAACGGCGTGGGCAATTCGCAGCGGCTGAAAAGGCCTTTCGGCAGGCTTTGAGCCTGGACATTACCGACGGCTATCTGCTCGCTGCCTATGCCGACTTTTTGCTCGACCAGGGCCGACCTGCCGAGGTCTTGCCGCTGCTGAAAGACCGCGAGCGTTCCGACCTGTTGCTGCTGCGAATGGCCCTGGCCGCCAAGGCGCTGAACAACCCCGCAGTGACAGCATGGCAAGCCGAGTTGGCGGCCCGCTTCGACGCGGCGCGTTTGCGCGGCGATTCCGTGCACGAGAAGGAAGAAGCACGCTACATCCTTGGCTTGCTGGGGCCGAGCCAGGCGGCACGTGCGCTGGCGCTGGCCCGCCGGAACTATGCCGTGCAACGCGAACCAGCCGATGCCCGCGTGCTGCTCGAAGCTGCTCTCGCCGCCAACCAGGCCGCTGCCGCTGAGCCCGTGATGGCCTGGCTGAAATCCTCCGGCATCGAGAGTCAACGTTTGCAGGCGCTGGCCCAACAACTGAAGGCAAGGCCATGAGCTGGGCGCGCTGTTTGACCCTCATCCTTGCCCTGGCCGCCATGCCGGCGCTGGCTCACAAGCCGTCCGACAGCTATCTCGCCTTCAAGGTCGATGCAACAACGGGCATCACCGGCCAATGGGATATCGCCCTGCGCGATCTGGACTTCGCCATTGGTCTGGATGCCGACGGCGACGGCAACATCACCTGGGGCGAAACCCGCGCCAAACATGCCGAGATCGCAGCCTATGCGCTGGCCCGCCTGGCCGTGCAGGCGGACGGCGCAGCCTGCGCCCTCAGAGTGCCCGATCAGCTGATCGACAAGCACAGCGACGGCGCCTACACCGTCATGCAATTGGCCCTGGCCTGCCCGCAGCTGAATCCACAACAGCGCCCCAAGCAGCTGACCATCAGCTACCGGCTGTTCGCCGACATCGACCCGCAGCACCGCGGCCTGCTGAAGCTCGAGTCCGACGGCCAGACGCGCACGGCGATCTTCGGCCCCGAGTCGCGCCAGCAGCAGTTCACGCTCGAAAAAGCCAGCCACCTGACGCAGTTTGTCGACTAC
>JBBQKT010000299.1:0-4425 GCA_038327205.1 Burkholderiales bacterium
CAGCTCGACCTCGGCGATCTTGCCCTCGATGCGCTGCACGCCGTTGCCCTCGGCACGGCCGCGCAAAAACGTGGCGTAGCGCGAGGCATCGAGGTGGAAGGCGTAGTTCATGCCGTTCTTGGGCAGGTGGGCAAAGCGGCCTTCCTGCGCGGCGCGCAGCTCCAGGCAATAGTCGCCGTAGTCACCCACCGTGACGCGGTCGGGGCCGCGCTTCTTTGCCGCCAGCCAGAAGTGCTGGAAGCCCGCGGTCCAATGGTCCTTGCCCGTCAGGCCGAACGAGTGGATGTAGTGCTCGCCGACATTGCGCCAGTTCTCGAACTGAATGCCCAGCTTGAACGTGGCCTGGGTGGCAGCCATGAACTCCTGTTCGTTGACGCCCAACAGCTGGTGGTAGGTCAGCAGGGTCGGGATGGTGGCCTCACCGACACCGACGGTGCCGATTTCTTCCGACTCGACCAGCTTGATGTCGAGCTGACGGCCCAGCACATGGCCGATCAGAGCGGCCACCATCCAGCCGGCGGTGCCGCCCCCGGCAATGACGACGCGGCGGACGGGCGTGGGGCTGGTGGAGCTTTTGGTGGCTTCGGCGGCTTCGGCGGTGTTCATCGTTTGAGTCGGTTGAGCAGCTGGGCGCGCAAGTGGCGGGCGCCGCCTGCGTCGATGGGGGCGAGCGCATGGCGCGCAGCCGGCGGGATGTGGGCAGCGGTCTGGTCGTCGGCCGTGAACACATAGTGATTGAAGATGCCGGCCCAGGCCTCGCGCTGGGCGGGTGGCAAGTCGCGCATCGTCAGCAGCGCCAGCATCAGCGCATTCATCGGGGAGTCCATGTACTCCGGCGACTGCTGCCACCAGTAGTTGACCAGCAGGTTGAGCGGCGACAGCGCCTCGATGTGATGCCACCACAGGCTGGGGATAAAGATCGCGTCGCCGGCCTCCAGCTCGGCCACCTGCCCGTGCTCCAGCGCCTGGGCAAAACGCGGGAAACGGGCGAAATCGGGCGCATGGAAATCGACCAGGCTGATGGCTTGGCCGGCCGGTGTGAAGTCGAGCGGGCCGACGTACAAATTGGCCAGTTGATCGGGCGGAAACAGGGTGAAGCGGCGCCGCCCGGCCACCACGCAGGCGAGGTTGTCGGGCACATCGAAATGGGCGGCGATACGGCTGCGGTTGCCCAGCCATAGGCTGGCCAGCGCGTCACGCGTGCCGAGGTTCAGGTCGTTGTCGGCGCGAAAGCCGGGCAGGCAGGTGTCCACCGTGGTGGAGCCCACATACAGTGCGGGCGCAGTCGCAGCGGGAGCCGGGGCCAGCCGCAACAGGGTGTCGAGCACGGCGTCGAACTTGGCGGCGTCGCGGCTGAAGTTGAAGCCGCTCAAGCTCTCGTTGTAGAAGAAGCGGCCTCCGATTTCGGGCGGGCCGATCAGCATGCCAACCGTGGCGTCGCGCCAATGGCTGTGCAGGTAGCGGGCGAGGTGCACGTCCGAGCGGCGGGCGGCCTGGGTGGCGGGCCAACTAACGGTCAGGCCGCGCAGCAGCACCGGCTCGGTCGACGCGAGCAGCGCGTCGGGCAGTGCGTGCGGGTCGAGGCCGTGGAGCTCGGGGATCGCTTTCATGCGGATCAAGTCAAGTGCTTTGCTGGTTGCGGCGCTCGACCAGGTCGCGCAGCCGGGCCAGCGAGGCCAGGGCCATATAGATCGGCAGCAGCAGCCCGTCGCGGTTCAAGGCCTCCAGCGCCGCACCGGGCAGGGCTTGGAGCCGCTCTTCGTTGATCGTGTAGAAACCCGACAGGCGGCCCTGGCTGCCGTCGTTCAGCTCAACATCAAAGACAAAGCTTTCGAGCAGCTGATGGGCTTGCAGGGCCGCGCTGAGCGCCTGGCTGCGCGCCACGCCTTCGTGCAGGGCCAGCAGCACCGAGCTGATGCGCTCCAGGTAGTCGGTCTGCCCGCCGTGCGGTAGGAAGAGGGGCTGGCCTGTGCCGTCACTGGCGATGCGCGGGCTGTCCAGATCGATGTGAACCAGCAGTTGCTCGCCGTCGGTGCCGATCAGGAAGGGCTGGCGCTCGATGGAAAGCGGCACGGTGTGGGCATCCCAGCCCTTCAGTCCACCCTGGTTTTTCGGGTCGAGAAACAAGTTCTCGCCCTCTTGCAAGCCGAACAGGGCCACCGGCTGGAACTGCGTGCCGTCGGCGGTCTTTTGAAACACGATCGGGTAATGCGCCTGCAGGCTGCGAAATTCGTCGGGCACCGCCAGCGCGTGCATCAGCTGGCTGCCGAGTGCGGCGCTGTGGCCGGTGTGCACGCGCAATTGGGCGTGGCTGTGGTTGTCGAGCAGGACGGGACGGGGCATGGGCTCAGACGGTGGACAAACCGTGTTGTTGAATGTGTTGGATCAGCGCGCGGTGGCTGGGCAGAGCTGGCAACATTTTGCGGGTCAGCGCGGCGGCTTCACTCAGGTACATCCCTGCCGTGGCCAGCGCCTCGGGCGTCAGCGCGCGCGGCGCGGGCCGAAAGCCCATGCCGTAGAGCACGTATTGGTAGCTCGCCGCCGGGAACACCTCTTCGATGCGGCCAAAGTCCAGTCGCGAGGGCGCGCGGCGCTGCCACAGCGGCAGCAGCTCGCGCAGGGTGTCGGGCAGCGATTCGGCGCTGCGGTGCTCGCGCCAATAGGCGCTGTCGCTGCGCTGGCTCACCGCGTAATGCAGCTTGAGGAAGTCAATCACGCGCGCCCAGCGGTAGCGGAAGTCGTCGTTGAAGCGGCGGGCCAGGGTGGGCAGATCGGCGCGCGTGGCGGGCAGCTCGTCGCACAGGCGCGCGGCGCTCAGTTCCACCAGGGCCAGGGCCGAGGCCTCCAGCGGCTCGATGAATCCGCTTGAAAGCCCGATGGCCACGCAGTTGCCGACCCAGAAGCGCTCGCGGTAGCCGGGGATGAAGGGGATGGCGCGCGGCGTGGGCAGTTCGTCCGGCGCGTCGGTGGCACGCAGATAGGCATGCAGCGCCGCTTCGGCCTTCGCCTGGCTGGCGTGGCGGCGCGAATAGACAACGCCCACGCCGCGCCGATTCGGCAAGCCGATGTCCCAGATCCAGCCATTCGCCCAGGCGGTGGCGATGGTGGTGGTGGCCAGTGGCTGGGCCGCGTCGCGATAGGGCAGTTGCACGGCCAGCGCGGCGTCGTTGAACAGCACGTCACGCTGCTCGATCAGCGGCACGCCGAAGTGTTGGCCGATCAGCCGCGATGGCAGGCCGGAGCAGTCGATGAAGAGGTCGGCCGTGATGTCACCGTGGGTGCGGGTGCGCAGCGCGGCGATGTCGCCGTTGTTGGCACTGACCACCTCGTCCACCGTGTCGATCAGGTGGTGCACGCCCAGCTTGTCAACCGCGTGGCGGCGCAGCAGGGCGCCGAACTTGCCGGCGTCGAAGTGATAGGCATAGTTGCTGACCGCTGCGAACTCGGGCGTGGCGAACTGCTTGGGGCCGCGGCCGGCGGCGCACACCTGCGGCTGCGGGCTGACCAGGTTGGCAAAGGGCTGTTCGCTGTGGCCGCTGAACTGCGCGGCCCAGGCGCCGGGCAGGTCAGCGTCACCAAAGCCGTGCGGCAGGGTGAACGGGTGGAGATAGGTATCGCCCGGCGCGCCCTGCTCTCCAGTCGCCCAGCCGTCAAAGCGCGAGCCCTGCTTGAAGCTCGCGTCGCACTCCCGCACCAGATCGGTCTCGCGGATGCCGATGCGGCGCAGGGTGTCGCGCATCGAGGGCCAGGTGCCCTCGCCAACGCCGATCGGCGGCGTCTCGCTCGACTCGATCAGGGTGATGTGCAGGCCCGGATGCTCGGCCGCCAGCAGGCCGGCGACCAGCCAGCCGGCCGAGCCGCCGCCCAGCACGACGAGATGGGTGATTGCCTCGTTATTCAAGGGGTCTCCAAGAATGAAAATGGCCGCCCGTCGAACCCGCAGGCTCAATGGGCGGCTCACCAAGCCTCAACTCAGAAGCTGTAGCGCGCGCCGATCAGGAAGCGACGGCCCGTCTGCGTCACACCCACCAGTTCTTCCTTGGTGCGCTCATGCGAGCGGGTGATGGCGTCGTTCAGGTTGATCGCCTCAAACTGCACCGATAGCTTCTCGGTCAGTTTGTACCCCAAGCTCACATCGACCTGGCCATAGGGTTCCACGTAGATCGGGTTGGCCCCGCCGGTGCCGTCGAAACGGCCGGTCAGGAACTGACCGCGCCAGTTGTAGGCCACACGGGCGCTGAACTTGCTGTCTTCGTAGAAGCCCACCAGATTGGCCGAGTTGCTGACGCCTTCCAGCGCGAACTGCTCGCCCAGTTGGGCGTTGTCGTACTTCAGACCGGAGCGCACCCAGGTGTAGTTGGCCGAGAAGCCGAAACCGTTGCGGAAGGTGTGTTGCGCGTTCAGCTCGACGCCGTTCAGCTTGTC
>JBBQKT010000300.1:0-4408 GCA_038327205.1 Burkholderiales bacterium
TCCTGCCAGCCGGACTTCTCGAAATGGTGGTGCAGCGGTGCCATCTTGAAGATGCGGCGACCGGTGCCGTATTTCTTCTTGGTGTACTTGAACCAGCTGACCTGGATCATCACCGACAGCACCTCGGCAACGAAGATGCCGCCCATGATGCCCAGCACGATTTCCTGGCGGGTGATGACCGCCACCGTGCCCAGGCCGCCGCCCAAGGACAGCGCGCCCACGTCACCCATGAAGACCTGGGCCGGATGGGTGTTGAACCACAGGAAGGCCAAGCCCGCGCCGGCCATGGCCGCGCAGAAAATCAGCAATTCGCCGGCGCCGGGGATATACGGCAGCAGCAGGTATTTGGAGAACACCGCCGAGCCGGTCAGGTAGGCGAACAGACCCAGGGCCGAGCCGACCAGCACCACCGGCATGATGGCCAGGCCATCCAGCCCGTCGGTGAAGTTGACCGCGTTGCTGGTGCCGACGATGACGAAATAGCTGAGGCCGATGAAGCCGAACACGCCCAGCGGGTAGCTGACCGTCTTGAAGAAGGGCACGAGCAGGTCGGCGCGGGGCGGCAGTTCGGTCGAGAAGCCGCTGCTGATCCAGCGGAAGAACAGCTGGACAACGCCGAGGATGTCGCTTTCCGACACGCTGAAGGCGAGGTAGAGCGAGGCGACCAGTCCGATCAGCGATTGCCAGAAAAACTTCTCGCGGCTGCGCATGCCTTCGGGGTTCTTGTCGACCACCTTGCGCCAGTCGTCCACCCAGCCCACCGCGCCAAAGCCCATGGTGACCAGCATCACGACCCAGACAAAACGGTTGCTCCAGTCGAACCACAGCAGGGTCGACACACCAATGCCGATCAGGATCAGCACGCCGCCCATCGTCGGCGTGCCGGTCTTGGCCAGATGCTGCTGGATGCCGTATTCCCGGATCGGCTGGCCAATCTTCATTTCGGTCAGCCGGCGGATCACCCAGGGCCCGAAGGCCAGGCCGATCAGCAGCGCCGTCATGGCCGCCATCACCGCCCGGAAGGTGATGTAGTTGAAGACGCGCAGGAAGCCCAGCGCGGGATCCAGGCTTTGCAGCCACTGGGCGAGGCTAAGCAGCATCTTGTTTTTCTCCCGCCAGCAAAGCCGCGACGACCTGTTCCATCTTCATGAATCTCGATCCCTTGATGAGGATGTTTTGTGCCACCGGGGCAGTGGGCAAGGCGGCGATCAGATCGCTCACCGTGTTGAAAGATTGGGCAGCAGGGCCAAAGGCGCGCGCAGCATCGGTCGCAGCGCTTCCGGCCGTCCACAAGGCTTGCAGGCCACGCTCGGCGGCATAGGCACCGACTTCGGTGTGGAAGGCCGGGCCTTCGTCACCGACCTCACCCATATCGCCCAGCAACAGCCACGATTCACCGGGCAGCCCCGCCAGCACATCGATGGCCGCGCGCACGCTGTCGGGGTTGGCGTTGTAGCTGTCATCGATCAGGGTGATGCGCTGACCGTTTTTGCTCACGAAGGACTTCAGTTGCGAGCGGCCCTTGACCGGCTCGAACGCCTCAAGGCCGCGGACGATGGCCGCCAGCGGCGCACCGGCTGCCAGCGCGCAGGCGGCAGCGGCCAGCGCGTTGCGGACGTTGTGCAGGCCGGCCACAGCGAGTACGACGGGCGCGTCACCTGCGGGAGTGTGCAGTTCCAGCGCCCAATGACCGGCGTCCATCCAGCTTGCCGTGCCGCGCACATCGGCCTCGCCCTGCAGTGCAAAACTCAGGTGCGGGCGCGCGCCGGCCTGGCGGTGCCAGATCGGCGCACAGGCGTCCTCGGCGGGAAAGACCGCCACGCCGGTCGGACCCAAAGCCTCGATGACCGCACCGTTCTCAAGCGCCGCAGCGTCCACCGTCTGCATAAATTCTTGATGCTCGCGCTGCGCGTTGTTGACCAGGGCGACGGTCGGTTGGGCGATAGCGGCCAGCGGGGCGATCTCGCCGGGATGGTTCATGCCCAGCTCAATGACGGCGGCGCGGTGCCAGGTCGACGCGTCTTGGCGCAAGCGCAAAACAGTCAGCGGCACGCCGATCTCGTTGTTGTAATTGCCCTCGGTGGCCAGCGCCGCAGCGGGGCCGACCCAGGCGCGCAGGATGGCAGCAATCATCTGCGTGACGGTGGTCTTGCCATTGCTGCCGGTGACGGCAATGACGGGCAGATCGCACTGCTTGCGCCAGGCGGCGGCGAGCTGGCCCAGCGCTGCCTTGGCATCGGGCACCAGCAGGCCGCTCAGGCCCGCCTCGGCAATGCCGCGCTCGGCCAACGCTGCAACGGCGCCCGAGGCTGTAGCCTGCGGCAAAAAGCTGTGCGCATCAAACGTCTCGCCGCGCAACGCAACGAACAAATCACCCGCCTGCAGGCTGCGCGTGTCGCTGTGGACGCGGCCGATCTCGACCGTGCCGTCGCCAACCAGGACGGAGCCCGGTAGCAGCCCATGGGCTTGAGCCAAGGTCATCATCACAGTCCTGCCCTCGCGATCAGCGCGGCGCGCGCCTCGACCACATCGGAGAACGGCAGTCGCACACCGGCCACCTCTTGATAGTCCTCATGGCCCTTGCCGGCGACCAGGATCACATCGCGCGGGCCGGCCTCGGAGACGGCCCGAGCGATGGCCGTGCGCCGATCAGGGATCGAGCGGGAATCGGTGTCGCCGAGGATGTCAGCCAGGATCTGTTCCGGCGCTTCAAAGCGCGGGTTGTCGCTGGTCAGGATCACCTGCTGCGCCAGCCTTGCGGTGATGGCACCCATCAGCGGGCGCTTGGCACGGTCGCGGTTGCCGCCGCAGCCAAAGACGCAAATCAATCGCCCGCCCCGTGCGGCGGCCAGCGGCTGCAAGGCGGTCAGCGCCTTGTCCAGCGCGTCCGGCGTGTGGGCGTAATCAACCACCAGCTGCGGCAGCTCCAGCCCATTGCCGACGCGCTGCATGCGGCCCGGCACGGGGGTGACCCGTCCCACCACGGCCGCAATCTCGGCCAGGCTGTGGCCCAGCGCCCGCAGACCGCCAATGACGGCCAACAGGTTGGCCACGTTGTATTCGCCGATCAGGCCGGTCTCGATCAGCAACTTGTCTTCATCCCCTTCATGCAGGGTGAAGGCCAGGCCGCCCGCGCGGTAATGCAGATCGTGGGCGGCGATGCGGGCCGGGCCGTTCAGCGCATATGTCCAGACGTCGAGCGCCGTCAACGCCGCCGCCACCTCGACACCCTTGGCGTCGTCGATGTTCAACACCGCCGCCCGAAGGCCCGCAAAGTCGAACAGCGCGCGCTTGGCGGCCCAATAGGCCTCCATGCTGCCGTGATAGTCGAGATGGTCTTGGGTGAAGTTGGTGAACAGCGCGACCTTGATGGCCGTGCCGGCGAGCCGGTGCTCCTTCAGGCCGATCGACGAGGCCTCGATCGCGCAGGCGGCAAAGCCGGCATCGGCCATGCGGCGGAAAGTCGCTTGCAGCAGCACGGGGTCGGGGGTCGTCAGGCCGGTGTATTCGATGTCTGAATTTGGCTCACCGACACCCAAGGTACCCACCACACCACAGCGCTCGCCCAGCAGGGCCAGCGCCTGCGCCATCCACCAGGCGGTCGAAGTTTTGCCATTGGTCCCGGTGACGGCCAGCACGGGCATCAGGCGTGAGGGCTCGCCGTAGAAGGCAGCGGCGATCAAGCCGGTCTTGCTTTTCAAACCCGGCAGCGAGGCGACGCGGGCATCGGTGAAGGAAAAAGCCTCCACGCCTTCGTCCTCGACCAAGCAGGTCGAGGCACCGGCTGCCAGTGCAGCGGCGACAAACTCACGGCCGTCGCGGGCATAACCGGGCCAGGCAATGAACGCATCGCCCGCGCCGACTTCGCGGCTGTCGGTGCGCAGTGTGCCGGTGGTCCACTCGGCCAACCAACGGGCGGCAGCTTCGGGGGACTTGAGCCTCGTCAACATCAGAAACTTTCCTCAACGGCTTGCAGCTTCTGGGCGGCCATGATTTGCGGCTTGACCTCCAGATCGGTCGGCACATTCATCAGCCGCAGGGTCTGCGCTACGACCTGGCTGAACACCGGGCCGGCCACGGCCCCGCCGAAATACTGGCCATTGGTCGGCTCGTCCACCATCACCGCGACAACGATGCGGGGCTTGCTGATCGGGGCGATGCCAACGAACCAGGAGCGGTATTTGTTGCCGGCGTAGCCCTTGCCTTCCTGCTTGTGCGCCGTGCCCGATTTGCCGCCCACGCTGTAGCCCGGCACCATCGCCTGCGGCGCGGTGCCGCCGGGGCCAGCCGCCATTTCCAGCATCACTCGCAACTGGGCCGCCACCTTGGGCGAAAACACCTTGATGCCGGGCACGATCTCGCCGGCCGGCTGCCGGGTCATCGTCACCGGGATCACCTGGCCGTCACG